>NZ_CP068022.1:0-300000 GCF_016695175.1 Pseudoalteromonas sp. GCY | reverse complement strand
TAGACAATTTGTTGTAGTTTTTAATCTCGCGATTGTATCACGAGCGTAGCAGAAATAGACCATTCGAAAAAAGCGATGATAACAATCTTTATAATGTGATTTTAATTTATGATTATTCACATAGAATGACTCGTGTATTCACACTTACATCCCTTCATTGTTTTACCCATGATGTGTTTGGCCGCCGCTGCGGCCTTTTTTTATTTAGTCTATTATTTCGATAATCTCTATAGCTTGTCCCTTCACCGTTTATACCAATTTCCATGAACTTGCTCGATTTAATGCATTCTGAACCTTTTGTGAATTTTATGTTTTTTATGGGTTAAAACAATTGAATTTTTATTTTTATTGTGTAGCTTTATTTTTAACCAAGGTTTCTTGGTTGTTAATATAACAAATATAAGGATAGCAAGATGAAACAAAAAATAACTAAGATACTTGCAGCTATTGCATTAGTTGGTACCTGCAGCGCTGGCGCAACTGAGTTGAATTGCGACCTACAAGTGAAAAGAGGTGGTAACGTCATCGGTAACGGACAAACCTGCTTTGGTATGGACTTCTCATTTGGCAACTCGACAACTGGTAAGTTTTACTTAACGAATATCAGCAAACCGATTAATAAAGTGATTTGGAATGGTGATGCTAGCTGTTCTGGTGGTGTTGAATGTGCACTCACGGTTTATGCATATCAAACACATACAGCAACGGCGACTATTTTATACAAAGATGGCACATACGAAGAAACGAATGTATCACGTATCTCGTATGAAACTGGTCACTAAAAGTTACTTAACTTATTCTTAATTAAAGGAAATAATAATGAAATCAACATTAATTGCTTCAGTATTGGTTGTACTAGGTGGTCTGTCTTTTAGTTCGCAAGCGGCAGATTTAAAATGCTCGTTGAACGTGAAATCAGGCGGTAATGTGTGGGGTAACAATACTAGCTATTGTTCTGGAATTGATTTTTCTTTCGGTAATTCAACTTCTGGTAAGTTCTATATCGCAAATGCCACTAAAGCGATTAGTAAAGTAATTTGGAATGGTGATGCGAGCTGCAGCGGTGGTACGACGTGTAACATGACCATTCGTGCTTATCGTCAGTACAATGCGACTGCAACTATTCTTTATACTGACGGTACATACGAGACGACAAACTCTGCTCATATTGACTATGAAACAGGGTTCTAAGTCTCGACTTTTATAATAAAACTGCGGGAAAGCCTTTTCCCGCTTTAGGTATTAACCCAACAAAGCCTCAGGGTTGAAGGAAGAAAACCGTTCAGACACATCTATAAGCGTTGGCATAAAGGGCATTACACCTTTGTGTTCACAAGTAAACGCACCGCATTTCACAGCAAAGCTAAGTGCCTTTTTTACGGTTGGGAAGTTTTGCACTAGCGTATCTTTTGAGATCCCATGTTGGCTGAGTTGAAATAGAAACCCTGCCATTAAGCTATCCCCAGCGCCGGTTGTATCAACCGCATCAATAGTAGGAGAGGCGACGGAATAAAAGTCTTTAGCTGTTAATACACTGCAAGGATTTGGCCCATCGCTTGAGATCACCGCTTGTACGCCGACACTAAGTAACCAATCTAAATAGCTAGCTTCGCCCATGTTCTTTTCTTCAGCAAGATATCTCAGCTCATCTTTACTTACTTTTAATATGTCGACATAAGGGTAGCAAGCTTCTATACGTTCGGATAAGCAAGATAAGTCCTGCCATAGATTCAAGCGCAGGTTAACATCAAATGAAATTAATTGATTATGAGCCGCAGCAGACTTTAGTAATGCTATGGTGGTACTTGTAACTTCTGCATCGGTAAGCGTGTTTGAGCAAAAATGAAATATCCCGTGATCTGGCCATTGCAAATGCTCAAAGTCTTTTGGGCGGATTGCGATATCAGCGGTATTGTCGCGGTAAAACGAAAAGCTTCGTTCTCCTTGAGCGTCTAGATGGACGATGGCCAAGGCGGTTTGCGCTCCACTTATGGATAGACAATATTCTGTTCCAACAGCATATAACGCCAAGGTTGATTTTAATTGCAGCGAAAAGGGATCTTCAGCAAAACCTCCCACAAACCGAGCACTGCCACCAAGTTTAGCAAAACCTACCGCCACATTCGCTGGAGCGCCGCCAGCAATAGGTTTAAGGCTACCGTCGCCTGTAGGTAACAAATCAATAAGCATCTCGCCAAAACATGTTAATTGCATAACTACTACCTCTAATTAGAAACGGTATTTTAAAGTGACAGACGTAGTTCTGCCGTTAATACTGCGAGCGCGAATAATATTGTTAGTTGGAATTACGCCTTCCTCGGCTTCTGTTAATCCAGTGGTATCAAAGAGGTTGTTTACGTTTAACGCGATATTGAAGCGTTCAGTCAGATCATAACTTGCAAACGCGTTGACCTGAGTGTAACCGTCAAATTTTAAATCGTTGTTGTCTTGTGCGTACGCGTCAGTGGTGCCGATTAGGCTTAAACCGATAGCACCTTGATCGAAGTTATATTTACCCAATAAGGAGTAAACAAAGTCAGCTTGCCGTCTTGGCGTGTTACCCTCGACTTCGGGAGTGAGTGCATCTTTTGCGATTTCAGCATCGGTCCAAGTCAAGCTACCTCGTAAGTCGAAGGAGCCAATAAAATAGACACCTTCAAGTTCAATACCTTGTGCTTCGTATTGCCTGTCAAAGAACTTTTGGCTGGTTGCCTCAAAGTTTTGCTCTTCTGTTTCGGCGTAAAATAAAGTTGCAAATAGACGACCTTGTTCAAACTTTTGTTTGATACCAAATTCATATTGTGTCACTTCATCCACAGCATCTTCATCAGCAACACTGCCATCAATATTCACTTTACCGAACAATAGTCTATCTGCATTTGCACGACCGCCCTCACTGAATCTGCCGAATATGGCGCTGCTTGAGGTCATTTGGTAGTTTGCGCCGACAGAGTAACTTGTGTAGCTCCAATCGTAATTAACCACATTAGGATTAGCGAGATCGATGGCTGCAACTTGCTCCTCTGGCTTTGAAATAGTGCCATCACGGTTGATATCTACACGAGATGTTACAGCACCTGCAAATGTACCTGTCGCTTTACCTGAATCATGACGCACACTCGCATCAACTGAAATATCGCCAAGCTTCGTTGAAAAGGCGATATATGGGGCACGAGTATCGTATTCTGTGTCGTAGTTGCGCTGACAGCAATTTCCCCAATAGGGCGTACCGTAGGCATATAATCCGTTTTCAGAGTATGCAGTGCCATCCGCAGCGGCCACATTAACAAGCGCTGCGTTATCTCCTTTAACCTCGAGCAAGTATGAATTCCATAACCAAGACATATTGATATTTTGCGATGACATGAAGTAGCCGAAGGTGACCGATGTGTCAGTACTAAATGATTTGGTGAGCTTTAGGTCATTCATGATGTTGTCGAAATCATTCATTTCCACTTCAAAGGTATGAACGCGCATTAGCAGTGCTTGATTGAACGCTTGATTTGCATTTGGTCCGTTGGCAAAGGAGAGCGTTGCACCTGTACCTGCTATGCTCTCGGCAATTGCTTGGCTATTAGCAACCTCAGCGGGGAAAGGCGACATAAATGTGCCAGAGATACTCGACTTTCTGGATCTGTTTTCGATTTGCCAGTCATTACCTAGATCGAAATTTGCTTCAAAGCCAATACTATCAACAACTGGGTGCATTCCGTCTCGCATATCCCCTTGACGAATTTGATTGTTACCACCTAAGCCTTGCGTTGCGGTGAAATAAACAGAGTGAGGCGTATCTGAAAGCACATCAAAGCCGCTGATGGAGTCGCCATTAGAATACATTGGCATAGGGAGGTAGCCTGCAGTTTTATCATCAAGATGTTTTACGTACAAACGAACGTAGCCACTTTCAAATTCCTTGGTGATATTGGCTTTTATTTGGCCGCCTTTATTTGCGGTATAGCCAGTGTCACGCGGGCCTTCACCTTGGCGCACAAAGCCACCGATATGAAATCTTATGTCGTCACTTAAATAACTACCATACTCAAAATCGGTTCTAAACTCGTCATAATCTAAACCAAATGTGGTGGCAACGCTGCCTGATTCATTTTCACCCGTTTTTGAAATCAAGTTGATAATGCCACCCGGAGCGTCGCTGGCGGCAGTAGAAGCCGAGCCACCACGAATAGACTCAATTGATTCCACGGTATTATCAAGGCGCATAAAAATATCGGCGTTACCAAAAGCGATGTCACCAAACTGCAAAATCGGCAAGCCGTCTTCTTGTAGCTGCAAAAACTTAGCGCCACCAGATGCGACGGGAAGACCACGTACAGCGATATTTGCATTACCTTCACCACCTGTTGATTCGGATCTTACACCTGGGATTAGTTTGAATGCTTCAGCGGAAGTTCTTGGCGTTGCAACAGAGATTTGCTCCAATCCTATGCTGCTAACAGAAACACTCGATTCCATGATTGTGGTGCGCATTGGTACACCCGTTACGACTATTTTCTCGAAGCCATCGGCAGGCTTAGTGTGTGTTTTGTCTTCAGCGGCCGCCGAGTGAGAGATTGCAAGCGTGAGTGCGCTGAGTGTAAATAGGGTGGTTTTGATTGTTGTCATCATTTGCCTCTTGTTGTCGTTGTCAAACTCGTGCGGTCTATTAAAAATAAACTTAATCGATTAAGTTTATTTTTAGCACAATTTAATTTAGTTGCAATTAAAAATTAATCAATAATTCAAACAAAATTTTAATACGTTGGTTTTTATGAATTTTAACCTGCGAAAAATTTGTGGTTGGAGGCGTTATACTCGCTGCAACTTATCGTTTTGGCTCAGAGGCAAGCGGGCAGGGTCCTTTAACCAGTTGTATAGCATGGCCGCAAAGAGTAAAAAAGCAAACCCCGTAGCGAGTACAAAACCGTAGCTAACATGGCCAAAATAATCGCTCACCATCCCCATCAGAAGTGGTGCTAAGGCTGCAGAGAGCGCGGTAAAGAATAACATCACACCAGCAACAGAACCATGCTGAGCTTTGTCAAAACAAGAGATACCTTTTGAGTTTAATGTTGGGTAAATCATAGACATAAATAAACCACTCAGCGGGAGCGTATAGATGGCGGCATTAACGCCATAAAGATAAGTTAAAAAATAGCATACAAATATAGCAAAGCTTAGTGCTAGCATCACGCTTTGCCAACGATACTTAGCGAGTAGCCATACAGCCATAAAGCGACCGACTGCACGTAAAATAAAAAAGATGGTTAATGCATAAGTTGCAAGCCAAGTTAAATCACCTTGGTAATCCTGTAATAAAGTGGGCATCCAGACATAAATTGCCACTTCAGTTGCAACGTAGAGTGCTATGGCGAGGGAAAAGCCAAGTGCATACTTGTTCTTGAGCATCGCTGCAGTGTGAGATAGACCTGCATTGTTTTGTGCACTTGCTGCATTGAGTTTGGGAAACTCAGTGTTTAAAGTCACGATACTCAGTATTAAGCACAGCCCACCAGCAAGCACATAAAGATAGGTCCAACTTACACCCTGCACCAACAGATAACTGACAATTGCAGGACCAATTATCGCGCCAATGGCAAAAAAGCCTTCGACTTTATTCATGGTTTGAGTATGTTCTTGTGCGCTGTTAGAAATATCGCCGAGGAGGGCGAGGGCCCCTGTTTTAAATAGGCCAATGGCTAACCCAACGACACACAAAAGCACTAAAAACATGGTGAAGGTTTCACCCAATGCGAACAGAAAACATGCTGATGAAAATAGCATTAGGCCAATTAACACGGTGAGCTTGCGACCTATTTTATCTGCTAAAAATCCTAAACATAAGCCGCTAAAGGCAATTAAAATCATTGGGGCATAGTGAAATGCGCTTGCTTGGGTCATGCTAAGTTGGTATTCGCTGATCAGTGTTGGAATGATCACGCCAACGGCGTCTGATGTCATCGCAAACATCAAAAACATCATATAAGTTAACCAGCGCAACGTGTTGAGCTGAGTGTGATTCGACTTGCTGCTCATTGTTCACCTCTTTGAAGGGCTTTGTTATGTAGCTGGTCTACTTCTTTGCATTAGACTGAGTGTAATACTAATCTGCATCAAGCGAATTATATTTAGTAGAACGCTACGATAAAACTTGATTATTGTTTGTTCATGATTAAAGATATAGCTTAATCGATTAAGTCTCAACTTTTTTAATGAGTAAATTATGAAAAACCAAGTTCAGTTGATCACGTATGCTGATCGCCTTTCTGGCGGCGGCCTTGCACAATTAAATACGTTACTAACGGGCCCGTTAGCTGGACTATTTGGTGGTGTCCACATTTTGCCTTTTTACTATCCAATTGATGGCAGTGACGCGGGGTTTGACCCGATTGACCATGCCAAAGTCGATGAGCGATTGGGCGATTGGCAACATATCAAATCGATTGCCGAGCATTCTGAGGTAATGGCTGATCTTATCGTTAACCATGTATCAGGAGAGTCTGCGGAATTTGTAGATGTGTTGGCTCATGGCCGAGAGTCACAGTTTTGGTCGATGTTTTTAAAAGAGGAAGATGTCTTTCCTGATGGCATAACGCAAGCTCAAGCTAAAGCAATTTATCGTCCGAGGCCGGGAAGTTGCTTTTCTAAAAAGACGTTAGCGAGTGGCGAAGTTGTAGACTTTTGGACCACTTTTACTGATAACCAAATAGATATTAATGTCGAGGCAGAAGCGGGGCGAGCTTACTTAGAAAAAGTCTTAACATTGTTTGCAGACAGTGGAGTGAAAATTATTCGATTAGATGCCGCTGGATATGCAATCAAACGCGCAAATACTAGCTGTTTTATGACTGATGAGGCCTTTTCTTTTATCAATCAATTATCTAAGCGTGCCAACGAGCTTGGCATGGAAACGATTGCCGAAATTCACAGTTATTACAAAACTCAAGTAGAGGTTGCCAGCAAAGTCGACCGTGTTTATGACTTTGCGCTCCCTCCGCTTATTTTACACAGTTTATTCAATAAAGATTTCTCGGCTTTAGCCCAGTGGTTGGACATTGCGCCGCGTAATTGTCTAACCGTGCTGGATACTCATGACGGAATTGGCATTATTGACGCAGGGCCTGAAGGGGATAAACCAGGGTTACTCGATGCTAATCAAATTGATGCTTTGGTTGAGCAGATCCATAGCAACAGTAAAGGCCAAAGTCGCAAGGCAACCGGCGCTGCAGCGAGCAATGTCGACTTGTATCAAGTCAATTGCAGTTATTATGAAGCCTTAGGGAAGCATGATTTTTATTATTTGGTAGCAAGAGCAATTCAGTTCTTTTGCCCTGGAGTACCACAAGTCTATTACGGTGGTCTATTGGCGATGGAAAATGACATGGCGCTCCTAGAAAAAAGTAATGTTGGGCGCGATATCAACCGCCCTTATTTGGATGTAGCGATGGTGGAAGCCGCACTCGATAAACCTGTCGTGAAGGGTCTGCAAACTCTAATTAAATTGCGTAATACTTGCTGCGCATTTGATGGCAATTTTACATTAACATGCCAAGGCTCAAATCTGGTTATAACTTGGGAAGGCTATAATGCAAAAGCGGAGTTGCTAGTTGATCTCGCAAAAGATGAAGCCATGATTAAAACTTCTGAAAACGCCACAGAGCAGAGCTATAACATTCAATCGCTGCTTTCCTAACCATAGCTAGGAGCCAAAGTTGCGCGTAGAAAGTCGCTTTAAGTACCTCAACATCGATTATCCTTGGTAGCGGCTCGCAATCTTAGGCGAGCTGCTATGTATAGATAAATATCAACAAAGCGTAATTGACATAGTGGGGTAGTTATATAACAATAAAGTTATATAATTAATTTGTTATGCGATGATGAAGATACTTTTTCTTTGTTCTGGAAACTCAACGCGGTCAATCTTAGCACAGGCGCTAGCTAACTTTCATGGCGGTTCGGATGTTCATGCCTATAGTGCAGGCACTAAGCCGAGCACCGTGAATGCGACTACGCTTTCAATGCTACGCCGTTTAGGGATTAATACGGACAACCTGTACAGTAAACACCTCAATGAGTATAAGGACGAACACTTTGATGTGGTGGTAACTTTATGCTCTGAAGTGCAATCTGAATGCGAAGGTAAACTGCAAGGACAACATGTCCTTGCGTGGGATATTGCGAGTCCAGCTGAGCGAAGTCGCAATAACGCTTATGAGCAAACCTTGTTCGACATCAATGAACAAGTTATTTCCCTACTACGCGAAGGTAAGCCACAACATACGCTACTTACACCCTTGCAATTTTATAAATCCCTAGCGGATGAGATCCGCTTAAAAACGCTTGCCATGTTGATGGTGGAAGGTGAGCTATGTGTTTGCGAGCTAATGGCTGCGCTTGAACAAGATAGCCAACCCAAGGTTTCACGGCATTTAGCGCAGCTGAAGAAGGCTGGAATTCTATGTGATCGCAAGCAAAAACAATGGGTATTTTATTCTATAAACCCAACACTACCGCTATGGATGAAGGCGGTGATAAACGCCACGGTTATGCATCAACCAGATTATATAAAAGCTGAGTTAGTGAGGCTAAATGCGATGGGCGAACGCCCAACACGCATGGCAACTTGCTGTAACTAATAATTAGATTTTGGAGTTCTTATGACGATTAAAGTAGGGATCAATGGTTTTGGTCGAATGGGGCGTTTGGCGCTTCGCGCTAGCTTTGACTGGCCTGAAATCGAGTTTGTACAAATTAACGATCCTGCGGGCAATGCAGAAACCCTAGCACACTTGCTAGAGTTTGATTCTGTCCATGGTAAATGGCATCACAGTGTGTCTTTTCAAGGTGAACAGATCCAAGTAGGTGAAACTGTGTTGTCGGTGACTCAAAACAAAGAGATTGCGCAAACCGACTGGTCTCAATGTGACGTAGTGATCGAAGCATCCGGCAAAATGAAAACCAAAGCTTTGCTGCAACAGTATTTAGAGCAAGGCGTTAAGCGTGTTGTTGTTACGGCACCGGTAAAAGAAGAAGGAGTATTGAATATTGTGATGGGAGTGAATGACCATCTATACGACGACATGCCCCACCAAATCGTTACGGCCGCTTCTTGTACCACGAACTGCTTAGCGCCAGTCGTAAAAGTCCTGCAACAAAACATCGGCATAAAGCACGGTTCGATGACGACTATTCACGACATCACCAACACGCAAACCATTTTGGATGCGCCACATAAGGATTTACGCCGTGCGCGAGCCTGTGGCATGAGTTTAATTCCGACAACAACGGGTTCAGCGACTGCTATTACCCATATCTTTCCAGAATTAAAAGGTAAGCTAAATGGTCACGCTGTTCGTGTTCCGTTGGCGAATGCTTCATTAACAGACTGCGTGTTTGAGGTTGAACGGCCAACTACAGTGGAAGAGATTAACCACTGGATGGCGCAAGCTGCTGCTACTGAGCTTAACGGAATTTTAGGTTATGAATCAAGACCATTAGTTTCTATTGACTATAAAACGGATCCTCGCTCTAGCATCGTCGATGCGTTATCTACAATGGTAGTTAATGGTACTCAGGTTAAGTTGTACGTGTGGTATGACAACGAGTGGGGTTATGCAAATCGTACTGCGGAATTAGTACGTAAAGTCGGATTGTCGTTAGGCGAATAAGACATTATGCAGCTGAGCACTTTACCTCAAGATATCAAGCAGTACCTCATTGTGACAGGCAACTATTGGGCGTTCACCTTAACGGATGGTGCGCTCAGAATGTTGGTGGTGCTTTACTTTCATCAAGCGGGTTATAACCCGCTTGAAATCGCCATGCTATTTCTCTTTTATGAAATTTTTGGTGTTGTCACCAATTTATTTGGAGGATGGCTTGGCGCACGAATTGGCTTAAACCGCACTATGAATATTGGGCTAGGCTTACAAATAGCGGCATTATTGATGTTGGTAGTCCCAGCGCATTGGCTCACCGTGCCTTATGTTATGACTGCTCAGGCACTCTCAGGTATCGCCAAAGATCTTAATAAAATGAGTGCCAAAAGTGCGATAAAGGCCATCGTAAAATCGGGTGAAGAAGGGACCTTGTTTAAGTGGGTAGCAATACTTACCGGCTCTAAAAATGCGCTAAAAGGCGTCGGATTTTTTCTCGGTGGACTGTTGCTTACCTTACTTGGCTTTACCGGCGCGATGTGGTTGATGGCAATCATGTTGCTATTAGTGTGGCTATTTAGCCTTATCAGCTTAAAAAGCGATTTAGGCAAGGCTAAAAGCAAACCCAAATTTAGCGATGTATTTTCAAAAAGCCGAGCAATTAATATGCTGTCAGCCGCGCGCTTGTTTTTATTTGCCGCACGGGATGTTTGGTTTGTGGTTGCGCTTCCTGTCTTTTTATCGCAGCAGTTCGGTTGGGATCATTGGTGGGTTGGTGGTTTTATGGCTACTTGGGTTATCGGTTATGGCATCGTGCAATCAACAACACCTAGATTTATTAGTCGTGATACGTTTGCATCAACACCAAGTAAAGTCAGCGGATGGGCGTTGTATTTAGCGGCTATTCCGCTGTTGATTGCTATCTCACTTCAAGCGCAGCTCTGGACAAGCTTAGCCGTAGTAGGTGGACTTTTGCTCTTTGGTTTTGTGTTTGCTATCAATTCATCCCTTCATAGCTATCTTATTGTGAGTTTGGCCGATAGTGATGGAGTGTCACTTGATGTGGGCTTCTATTATATGGCGAACGCCATTGGGCGGTTAGTCGGTACAGTATTGTCAGGGTGGATCTTTTTGGAGTATGGCTTAGCGGCTTGTTTAGTGGTATCAAGTGTGATGTTGTTGTTGGCAGGGATCATTTCCTGCCGATTACCCAGTCGCGTCTAATTGATAGGGGGCAACTAACAGCTTTGCCCCATTTTTAAGGTATAGCCAAGCATTACTTTATCATCGCTTTTATCTAAGAAGAGTTTGGCTGCTTCTCGGCCTTTTTCTTCACTATTTTGATGAATGGTCGTTAGGCTGGGGCTAAAGCGTAGCGCTTCATCAACGCCATCAAAACCAACGACTTTAAGCTCCTGTGGTATCTTTACACCAAGTTTTTTGGCTTCTCTTAACAGCGGTAGTGCAATTAAGTCACTCATACACAGTACGGTATTAGGCCTTGGTGAGAGGTTAAGTAGTTCTTTTGCGGCGATATTTGCAAACCTTTCGCTGCTTTCAGGAATATTCCACACTCGGTCTTCGCCAAGTGTTAACCCACGCTCTTCAATGGCTTTAAGATATCCGCTATAACGCTGATGTGCAATAGAGGTCTCTATGTCTGTTAGGTTCTGCTCGTATACGCGGCATAGCAAATCAGTGTCTAATAATCTCAAACCAAAAATAGCAACATCACTATCGTCGTTCAGTGCTTTACTCGCTACATCAAAGGCGGCTTGTTGGTTGTCGATATTAATACTGGCATGCGCGGGCAAATCAAAGTCAACCGTCACAACCTGTTTGCTAACATTCGCAAGATGCTCAATTAACTTGGGATTACGCGGGCGGCCATAACAAATTAAGCCGTCGACGAAATCGACAATGTCTCCGACATTATCTGCGGTGCCTGAGAACAAGAGTAGGTTAATATGCTGAGCTTCTAAAACGCTTGCAACTCCTCGCATAAAGCTACTCGCAACGGGATCTGATACCATATATTCAACGCTATCGGGTAGTACCAGCGCGACAATGTTAAACGAGCCCTTACGCAGCGATTGGGCTGCCTTGTTAGGTCCAAAATAACCCAATTCTTTACAGGCTTTTAAAATTTCTTCTCGTTTGGATTTAGAGAGTTGATCTGGTCTGTTAAAAGCATTCGATACAGTTGCATTTGACACGCCTAATTCCGCCGCAATGCTTTTGAGCGTCCATTTTTTTTTGTCGTTACTCATTGGCAGGACCCCTTAATACAGTCAGGCATATGGCAATGGTTTAGTTCATCTTAACTAGTAAACACCTTAAATAACAAGCAATAATAGATTATTGTCGCAATCTAGTTTAAAGAAAATAGTCAATGGGGTATGATGCGCCATACTTTTATTGCAAATTGTTCTCATAATCAATGACATTAGATAAACTTTCCAAAAATAGCGCAGCGACCATCACTTCTCTTACCCATCCAGATACTGCGTTACTGAGTCGAATTATGGCACTTGGAATTATTCCTGGTGAGCAAATAGAAGTCATTAACGTCGCCCCACTTGGATGCCCGATGCAAGTGAAAATTGGCGACACCTTTGTGAGCGTGCGTAAGGCCGACGCACAGTTCGTTGAAATTGAAGTTTTATAAGTTATTAAGGGCTCACGTATGAAAATTGCGTTAGTGGGCAACCCGAACTGCGGGAAAACCACATTATTTAACCGCCTGACCGGCTCTAAACAAAAAGTAGGGAATTGGCCAGGGGTAACTGTCGAGAAAAAATTCGGCTATTTTGCTTTAGAAAACACAAACGTAGAATTGGTAGATTTGCCCGGGCTCTATAGCATGGAACAAATTGAGCCAAGCCAAGATGAGCAAATCGCGTGTGACTTCCTAAAGCAAAATGAAGCTGATGTCATCATTAACATCGTGGATGCCGCTAACTTACAGCGAAATCTAGTATTAACTTCCCAGCTGAAAGAATTAGGCAAACCTATTCTCGTTGTTGCAAATATGGTTGATGTCGCAACACAGCGTGGGAGAACGTTAGATTTAAAAAGACTCTCTGAACAGTTAGGGTTACCTGTAGTGCCATTCCACGGCGCTAAAGGTACAGGGCAAGAAGCGTTGTTGGAACAACTCGCACAGATCACTCGTTTTCCAAAAGCACCTGTGACGGCAAACACCGAAAGCGCCAGTAGCGATCCCCTCGAAAAAGCGGTTGCTCGTCACCAAGCAGTGAAAAAATTGGCAGATGGCGTAAGTATCATTACGCCAAAACGTGCAGATACGACAGAAACGCTTGATAAAATCGTGCTCAACCGCTGGCTTGGTGTACCTATTTTCTTAGCCATGATGTATTTAATGTTTACCATTGCGGTTAATGTTGGTGCTGTATTTATCGACTTTTTTGACATCGCCGTGGGCGCCTTACTCATCGATGGCGTAAAAATCTTGCTGGCAGATATTGGCGCACCTCAATGGCTAAGTGTGTTATTGGCTGATGGTTTTGGTGCAGGTATTCAATTAGTGGCGACCTTCATCCCTGTTATTGCGGTGCTGTATCTGTGCTTATCCATTTTGGAAGATAGTGGTTATCTTTCTCGGGCCGCGTTTGTTATTGACCGTTTGATGTCATCCATTGGTCTACCCGGCAATGCTTTTGTACCTCTGATTGTTGGATTCGGCTGTAATGTGCCTGCGGTTATGGCGTCAAGAACGATGGGCCGAGAGTCAGATAGATTACTGACGATTATTATGGCGCCATTTATGTCTTGCGGCGCACGTTTGACGGTATATGCGTTATTTGCAGCGGCTTTCTTTCCAACGAACGGAGCCAATGTTGTTTTTGGTCTGTATTTGCTTGGCATAGTGGTTGCGGTAGGTTCTGGCTTTTTATTTAGAAAGCAAGTATTCAAAACGCAAAAATTACCCTCATTTACCGAGATGCCAGCGTATCATATGCCAATTTGGCGCAATATATTCATTACCACTTGGCAGCGTCTGAGCGGCTTTATCAAACGTGCTGGCAAAACAATTGTCATGGTGGTTATTTTACTCAGTGCATTAAACTCGATTGGTACAGATGGCTCGTTTGGCAATGAGAATACAGATAGGTCACTTTTGGCGAAGGTTGCACAAGTGGTCACGCCAGTCTTTGAGCCAATTGGGTTAAAAGAGGAAAACTGGCCTGCTACGGTTGGTGTTGTGACTGGTATGTTTGCCAAAGAAGCCATCGTCGGTACTTTAGATGCGCTTTATACCGGTGCCGAAGAAGAGGGTGGAGAGTTTTCATTGTTGGCTTCGTTAAAAGAAGCGCTGATGACCATAGTAGACAATAGTAAAGATCTTATCGCAAACCTTGGTGATCCATTAGGACTTAACGAATTAGAATCAGGCGCTGAAAGTGGCACTGCGCTACTTACTGCAATGGCCGCGAAATTTAATGGTCAAATCGGTGCATTTAGTTATCTTGTCTTTATCTTACTCTATACACCTTGTGTAGCGGTATTAGGTGCAATTAAACGTGAATCTGGCGGTAAGTGGATGTGGCTTGTTATTGGCTGGACGACCTCAATTGCTTATATCATGGCGACTTTAGTTTACCAAGCTAGTCAGTTAAGTACCTCGCCAACGAGTGCTTCGCTTTGGGTTGTAGCGATGTTGTTGTTTGGGTTTGCGTGGTGGAAAGGGTTATCCCGACTTGGTAATAAATTTAACCAACCACCAACCTATCAGATAAACTTAGGTTAGTTATTCAAAAGCTTGGTTAATTGAGCGGCGCTTAGAGCGCCGTTTTTTATGTTTGGTATCAAGCAAAAAAAAGCAGTGCTAACTGAGTCAACACTGCCAACAACTCTAAATCAATCAAGGGGAGTCTTCGAAAAGGAGATTACGCCGCTTTATTGACGGTAGGGTGACGCAATAATGAAAGATTTATGACTGTGAAAATTTCACTTTGCTTCTTGCTAAAAATCGCTTAATTTTTAGCTCTATTCTTGCTGTTAACCGGTACAATAATGATAACCACTGATACTCCTCTTATTTTACGCCATCTTGATACTATCCATGCGCTGATCTCTAATTCTTATTGGGCAAAACAAATGCCTAAAGTATTGCTAGAGAAAGCCATTCAAAATAGCCTGAGCTTCATGTATTTGGATGAAGAAGGCGAGTTTCAGGGCTTTTGTCGCGTGATAACCGACTATGCCACCTTTGCCTATCTTGCCGACGTGATAGTTGAGGAAAGTGCCAGAGGTAAAGGGGTAGGCAAAGCGATTGTTCAAGCCGTGGTTGAACATCCAGAGCTACAAGGCTTAAGGCGCTTTATGCTGGCAACTTTTGATGCGCATACTCTATATGAAAAATTCGGCTTTGCAGCGGTGCCAGATCCAAGTATTTTGATGCAGATCTGCCATCCTACAATATATTCGGATTTACAAAATTAATTGCTGGATTTTAGTCACTTATATTTTGTTTTTTAGAACGAAGACTGGATAAATGCACTTACCCTGAACATAATAAAGACGATAATAACAACAGGTGTCTTTATTATGTTACTGCTCGCGACTATCTATTTGGCTGCTGCGATATTGGCGGTGCCAATCGCTAAACGGCTAGGGCTTGGCTCTGTGCTTGGATATTTATTGGCAGGGATCCTAATTGGCCCTCATCTTCTTCATCTCGTAGGCGAGCAAACGGACGTCATGCACTTTGCTGAGTTTGGTGTGGTGATGATGCTATTCTTAGTTGGGCTAGAGTTACAACCCAAAAGGCTCTGGACAATGCGCCGCTCTATAGTTGGTCTCGGTGGCTTACAAGTGGTTATAACAACGGTTGTACTCTACTTCGCGATTGATTTAGCGCTTGGCTTTTTGTGGCAGCAATCATTAGCCATTGCGTTAATGTTGGCACTGTCTTCTACCGCCATTGCACTGCAAACCTTAAATGAAAAAGGCTTGATTAAACAATCTGGCGGCCAAAATGCGTTTTCGGTGTTGTTATTTCAAGATATAGCCGTGATCCCCATTCTCGCGATTATGCCGTTGTTAGCATTTAGTGATTTGGCTGTGAGTGATGGCCACGGCAATTTGTTACATGCTTTTCCGACTTATCTCCAAGTGATTATGTCTGTTTTTGTCATTTTGGCTATCATCGCCGCTGGGCATTATGTCGCCGCGCCTTTATTTAGATATATTGCCAGCACTCGAATGCGCGAGCTATTTACCGTAGTGGCGCTATTTATCGTTATCGCAACCGCGTTATTGATGCAAAGTATCGGTTTATCCCCTGCGCTTGGAACATTTCTCGCAGGTGTTGTTCTCGCGGAAAGTGAATTTCGACATGAATTAGAGGCAGATATCGAACCGTTTAAAGGGTTACTACTTGGTCTCTTTTTCATGACGGTAGGCGCATCAATCGACTTTTCCTTATTGGCACAAAAATGGTTATTTATTTTAGCGTCAGTGGTGCTATTAATGGGGTTAAAGGCGGTTATTTTATATATGTTGGCAACGGCGTTTTCACTGCATAAGCGAGCGACATGGTTATTTACCGCAGCCCTGTGTCAAGGCGGTGAGTTCGCGTTTGTACTACTTTCTGTTACTGGCAGTTTAGCAATCTTAACTCCAGATCAAGTCGCATTAGTCACACTGGTTGTTGCGGTATCTATGCTCGGTTCGCCCCTCATTTTTATTCTTTACGACAAAATAGTTGAACGCCAAGCCAATACTGCTCAAGAACAAGATAGTTTAGAGACGATGGAAGCGACACAAAACGTGATTGTGGTCGGCTACGGGCGTTTTGGCCAAGTGATAGGGCGTTTGCTCCATGCTCAGGGTTATCATTTATCGATCTTGGATCACAGCCCAAGTCAAATTGAATTACTCCGTCGCTTTGGCAATCAAGTATTTTATGGCGATGGTGCACGATTAGATTTGCTCGAAGCCGCAGGGGCTCACGAAGCGCAAATGCTGGTCGTAGCGATTGATGAACCAGATAAAACCCTCGAAATCGTCAGGTTAGCGCAGCAACACTTTCCTGATCTAAAACTTGTAGTTCGTGCGACCGACCGTCGCCATGCCTACCAACTGATAAAATTGGGTGTCACTGCATTTGAGCGAGAAACTTTTGTCTCTGCTGTGAAGCTAGGTGAGCAGGCGCTTAAGTTATTGGGCCATAGCGAAGAAGATGTCGCACGAGCGGGCTACCTCTTTACCAAACACGATGTTGAATCTATGCACATGCTTGCCGATGTGTGGGGAGACGATGAAAGCTATGGTGTTGCGATTCGTCAGCGTATGGCTGACCTCAAGCAGGTACTTCAGGCGGACGAAAAAGCGCAAGAAGATCTTAATACCTGCCATGGTGAAAATTGTGAAGATAAACCACCAGCCATTGAACAATAACGTATAAATATTAGGTTAAATCAGTATGTTGAGAGTGACATTAGAACAGTGGCGAATGTTTAGAGCTGTTGTTGAATATGGTGGTTTTAATCAAGCTGCTAAAGAAGTACATAAAAGCCAGTCAAGTATCCACACTGCGGTCCATAAAATTGAGGAAGGCCTTGGTGTTAAGCTTTTTAGAGTCGAAGGGCGAAGAACCCTGTTAACCGAAGCGGGTGAAATGATGCTGCGCCGTGCCAATTATCTCTTGGAAGAAGCGGCAAAAGTTGAAGCGGTAGGGCAGACGCTGGGCGAGGGAGTTGAGAGTCAACTGCGCATAGCGGTCGATGAAATTTTCCCACAGCAGGTACTCTATAAGGTGCTAGAAAATACATCTGCGCAATACCCTTTATTGCGTGTCGAGTTGGTTGAGTCAGTATTGACTGGTGCATCTGAACTTTTGCAAAATACCGACGTAGATATCGCCATTTCTCCGGTTACTTTACAAGACGGGTTCAGTGAAGAGTTGTGCCAAATCGAGTTTGTTGCAGTGGCAAACCCCAATCACGCATTACATCAATTTGGTCGCGCGCTTACATTCGAAGACTTAAAATCCCATCGTCAAATCGTAGTGAGAGACTCTGCAATCTCGCGTAAAAAAGATGAAGGTTGGTTGGGGGCGCATCAACGTTGGACGGTGAGCCATATGACAACCTCGATAGATATGATAGCGCAAGGCTTAGGATTTGCTTGGTTACCTATTCCGGCTATCAAAACGCAACTAAACTCTGGCGTCTTGAAACCACTACCACTATCACAACATAGTCAGCGTAAAGCACAGCTTCATCTTATTTTTAAAGATGGTGACAGGCTTGGGCCCGCCGCGCGCGCATTTATTGGTGAATTAAGATATCAGTGCATGCGGCTGGAAGATTCTATTGAGTAGAATGATTGATGTTAAATTATCAAATTTTATTCGTTTCAAACAGGCAATAGACTGAGGTCATCAACATGCGTTTGGAGCGAAACATGCGATATATTCGAAAAGCACAAGATAGAGGTAGAGCGGATTTTGGCTGGTTGCAAAGCCAACATAGTTTCTCATTTGGCCGATATTATGATCCCGTCCACATGGGATTTGGTAATCTTAGGGTGATCAATGATGATACAGTACTTGGTGGTCATGGCTTTGATACTCATGGTCACCGAGATATGGAAATTATTTCCTATGTCATTGACGGTGAATTGATGCATCAAGATAGTATGGGTAATCAGTTTACTGTGGCGGCAGGTGAAGTTCAGAGAATGAGCGCAGGTAGTGGCATTCTTCATTCAGAATATAATGCTTCAAAGATAGCGCCTGCACATTTTTTACAAATTTGGATAGAGCCAAAGCTTAAAGGCATAACGCCGAGTTATGAACAAATTCAAATTAAACAAAGTAGTGCACTTACGCCCATTGTTACGCCTACAGGCGTGGACGGTACTCTGAGTATCAATGCAGAAGCTGAAATACACCGCTTGCAGCTACACCAAGGTCAACAGATTGAGCTGAATGCGCACGCGCAAAAAGCCTATTTGCACATTGTTGGCGGCGAAGCGACGCTCGATGGTGAGGCATTTCAGCAAGGAGATGGCATCGGCCTGATTGCTGGTGATAACATGCAAGTTACGGCAGTAACAGATGTTGAAGCGCTGTGGTTTTTATTACTTAATTAAGCAAATTGGTATTAAATTCAGCACCTAAAATTAAAGGAATTGAAGAATGACAGAACCAATACAACTTGCAGTAATTGCTCTTGTCGTTCTGCTAAGTGGTATTTCAAAGTCTGGCTTTGCAGGCGCATTAGGGGCGTTTTCTGTTCCAATTTTGATGATGGTGTTGAATCCAAGGGACGCTATTGCGTTGATGCTTCCGCTACTTATCGTCGCGGATATTTTTAGCCTGAAGAGCTATTGGCGCTTATGGAATGTGTCGGAACTAAAGCGGCTATTGCCAGGTACTCTGGTAGGGATAGCCTTAGCAACGCTTTTTCTTCAAGGCGTCAGTGAGTTTTGGCTGACGGTTGTGATTGCAGCGATGAGTATAGTATTTGCACTTAAAAGCTTACTGATTAAAAATACACCTGAAAGTGTTGGGCACTTAAAGTTACTGGCCGCGAGCACCTCTACTGCAGCTGGTATCTCCACGACTTTAATTCATGCAGGTGGTCCACCACTCATGGTGTATTTTAACGCTCGAAAATTAGAGCCAACGGCTTATATCGCGACGGTTGCGGTACTATTTGCACTGATGAATGTGATTAAGCTGGCGACCTTCTCTGCAACTGGGTTGTTGCAGTGGCAACATGTGCTGCTTGCTATCTGTTTTACACCTTTAGCGTTGATCGGTAATAGACTCGGTGTGCACCTTGCGAAACGCTTACCTAAAAAGCAATTTTTGCTGGTGATGAATGGGCTACTGCTCATGCTTGGACTGGTGTTAATTGGTAAATTGTTGTGACTGTGTAGGGTTACCAACATCTAGCAAAGTAAATGCCCACAACATGTTGTGGGCATAGAAAACTATAACTGCTCTTCCATCTCTTTTTGATACTCATCTGCAAGTTGCGACTTTTCACTTTTATCAAGTACCTTACCCGCACGCTGGAAAAACGCTTGCTCTTCGTCAGCCAAGTGATGCTCAACTTTGTCTTTGAGCTTTTTCAATTTAGTAAGCCAACTAGGGTCGGAAAACTCAGTATTATCCAGTGCCTCAATTAACTCATCAATTTCATGATGCTCCGCGATACCGTGGCGAGAGTCTTCGATCGTCATATTACTTTCCATTAATGGGGCGTAAAAGTACCTTTCTTCTGCGATGGCATGTGCCTCCAGCGCGTCTTTCAACTCTTTATAGTATTTTTCGCGGACCTTTGAATCACCAGACGTTTTTGCCAACATATTTAATAGGGCGCGTTGATGATCATGATCTTGCTTTAGTGCATTAAAAATTTCCATTTAGGTTACCTCTTTCTAGATTAAAACGTCTGCTTTGGTGCTGTTTTTAAAAAACGACAAAAGTTTGCTTCGATGCGCCTCATTATTCGTTTTAATGATAAGCAGCCACTTGCCCTCTGCGATTTTATTCATCACCGCCTGATTAAACGCATCTTTGTCCGGACGCAAAGAAATAAGGCCTGAAGCAAATAGCCCTAAAAATAAGCCGGGGCTTAATAAAGCGATAAACGTTATGTAAGGATTAGATTGTGTGAAAGCCGGTCCATAACTCACCAATAGTCCAGCGATGAGAAAGCCTAATATCACCCCCATGCTGCCAAGGTACAAATGCCAATTAAGCATGTTTTTGGCAAGACGACTTTCGCTTTTAGGCTCAAGTTTTTTGTCGGCATCTTTGTCATACGGATTAACCAGTTCTAGATGCTCATGTTGAACAAGGTGGCTATTTAACAATTCATTTTGCAATTCTTCTGCGGCTGCTTTCCCTGTAAGAACGGCCCCAACTCTATGATCTACGTAGGATAATATTTCAAAAGTATCCATTACTCCTCCTAATTTCGTTGCAGCTTGTAATTATTCAAACTGCAAGTGTTATACCGAGAGTGTAAGATTTATAATGTATTGAATTTTATTAATAATTTTAGATTCTAGATGTTGTGGGGTTGAATAAATGAAGCACAAACAAGAAAGAATTACCGAGTAGTTACTACATGTTTTGATACAACGTAATGATTGTAAAGTTAGTTTAGGAAAGAAATTGGCATATTTACTCATATCGTATCAAAAAATTTACAAAGATGTGTTTTGTTACTTAATTCAAGATATTAAGTCTGGGTCTGTTTTTTAAACAAATGTATGAAAGCATTGCATAAATATTTAAAGTAAATTAAATATTATTAAAATGTTAACTTTGGGGTTTATTTATTTGATTTGCTGCCTAGTCTAATAAGGCGTGGCGAGTGTTAATGAGCTTGCCATGTCTTCTGCAGTTGAAGGAGAAAACAGTCACATTTCATCCAATGCTTCTTGTGAAGCAATGATGAAAAGGACAATAAAACAACAATACTAGGAGTGTAATTCGTGAAATTATCTACAGTAACTATGGCTACGGCGTGTGCGATTGCGTTTACTTCGCTCAGTGCTCAAGCCGCAACAAAACAATACCTAAACCAGCAAGCTGATATTAATACTATGCTCAAATCAGCTTCTCAAACTGTGTTGAGTACACAGCCAGAAGTGCTGATTGGCTTAGAAAGTGCGAGCCAACTAAAGGAGCTTAAAAGCTTCAATAGTAAAAAAGGTGAAGTAACTAAGCGTTTTCAACAAATGTACCAAGGATTACCAGTGATTGGCGATTCGGTCATTTTAACGTTTGACGATGCAGGTGCGCTTAAAAAGGCTCACGGTGCAGCGGTTTATAACATCGCGGCTGACATCGGTTCGGTAAAACCCAAGCTAAATGCCAAAATGGCATTGAGTCAGTTTGAAAAACAGTCGCTTAGTGCAGACAAAAAGCTTAAAAAACATAACGAGAAATCTCGCCTTGCGATCTGGCTTGATAGCAATTCAACGGCACGTTTAGTATATGAAATTACTTTTGTCACTTATGGTGATGAGCCTAAGCGCCCATATTTGATCATTGATGCAAACACAGGCGAAGTGTTAGAAAGCTTCAACAACTTGCAGCATGCAAATGCGACAGGTCCAGGTGGTAACCAAAAAACGGGTCGTTACCAGTATGGTACTGATTATGGTCATCTAGACGTAGCGCAGTCAGGCAATACTTGTACCATGACGAATGCGAACGTTAAGACAATTAACTTAAATCACGGTAGCAGCGGCTCGACTGCACATAGCTTTACGTGCCCAGAAAATACCGTTAAAGAAATTAACGGTGCGTACTCACCGCTAAATGATGCTCATTATTTTGGTAATGTAGTATTTAATATGTACAACGATTGGCTAGGTACTGCGCCATTGTCGTTCCAGCTTAAAATGCGTGTTCACTACAGCAACAATTATGAAAATGCGTTTTGGGATGGCAGTGCGATGACTTTCGGCGATGGTGCAAATACATTCTATCCGTTGGTAAGTCTTGATGTATCTGCTCACGAAGTGAGCCACGGTTTCACTGAGCAAAACTCAGGTCTGGTATACCGTTATAAGTCAGGTGGCTTGAACGAAGCGTTTTCTGATATGGCAGGTGAAGCCGCCGAATTCTTTATGAAAGGCAGCAATGACTGGTTAGTTGGCCAAGACATCTTCAAAGGCAGTGGCGCATTACGTTATATGAATGATCCAACGCAAGACGGTCGCTCAATCGATCATCAGTCTAACTATACCTCTA
This sequence comes from Pseudoalteromonas sp. GCY, assembly GCF_016695175.1. NCBI lineage: Bacteria > Pseudomonadati > Pseudomonadota > Gammaproteobacteria > Alteromonadales > Pseudoalteromonadaceae > Pseudoalteromonas > Pseudoalteromonas sp. GCY. The sequence continues at coordinate 277,599 of NZ_CP068022.1, read as the reverse complement.
GCATGGACGTTCACCACACTTCAGGGGTGTTCAACAAAGCCTTCTACAATCTGGCAACTACGGCAGGTTGGGATACGAAAAAAGCCTTTATCGTAATGGCAAAAGCGAACCAAATGTATTGGACCGCTAATACTGACTGGGACTTAGCTGGTAATGGCGTGATGGATGCGGCATGTGACCTAGGTTATGAACCAGGTGACGTACAAGCTGCGTTAGCAGCGGTTGGCGTTAACTCTAACTTAAGCACAGGTAGTAGCTGTGATACTAACCCACCACCTCCTCCTGGTGGCGCTGAAGAGTTAACGAACGGTCAGCCTCGTACTGGGATCAGTGGCGCGGCAAAAGAGCAAATGTTTTTTACCCTTGATGTGCCAGCTGATGCGACTAGCCTAAACTTCACCACTTCTGGTGGTAGTGGTGATGCGGACCTTTATGTCAAGTATGGTTCTCGTCCGTCGTTAAACACTTATGACTGTAATAGCACAACGTCTACAAGCAACGAAAGCTGCGACATTAGTAACATTCAAGCAGGTAAGTACTACGTGATGGTTGAAGCGTGGAATCAGATTTCGGGCGTAACTTTGACCGGTACATACAGCTCAACGGGTGGAACTCAACCAATTGACCGCACTGAGTCAAATGTCAGTGTTGCATCAGGCGGTTGGACGCGCTTCACACAAGACTTAAATGCTAGCTACAGCAACCTTGAAGTGAGTATTTCAGGTGGTTCAGGTGATGCGGATCTGTACGTAAACTTTGGTTCTCAATCAACAACGTCGAGCTATCAGTGTCGCCCTTATAAAAACGGTAACAACGAGACTTGTACGATTGCAAACCCACAACAAGGTACTTGGTATATTGATTTACGTGGCTATAGCGCAGCAAGCGGTGTAACACTGAATATCAAAGCGAACTAAGTAACAGTTTATAGGGAGCGCAAGCTCCCTTTTTATTAGGCCCCAAAAAAATCATAAATTTACCTCATTTGAATAATCCTTTTATTTTGCTCAGCGCTTAAATCATGTTGTTATTCAAATGAGTTGAGGATACAACAATGAAATTAACTACACCTATGCTACTGAGCATTGCCTGTTTGAGTGGCTTTTCTGAAGCGTCTGAAGAGGTTTGGGTGACGATGGATGCGAAGTCTAGCCAGCATTTCCAAGTCCATAATTCTATTCGTGGTACTCACTTCGAGCAGCTTTCTTTACCGAACAGCGAAGTCAAAGCGTTAAAAGTACCTGCAAACTTACATTCACACCTGAGTGCATTTATGCACGACGAATATCACCGCTGTGGTGGTTTTGTCGCCCATGACTCCTTAGAGCAGGCGCAAAGCTATCTTGCACAGTTAGAAAGCGTAAACCCAAGTGCGACGCTGGTTAACTACAGCATTGATAACCCCACACGGGTTAACAGCTTAATCTCAAAAGTCAGTACAGTGAACTTGGACAGCAGCGTCAACTCGCTAACTAGTTTTTATAACCGCTATTATACCTCGCAAACAGGCATTGATGCTGCTGCATGGGTCAAGCAAACATGGAGTGATATTGCAGCAAGTCGCTCAGATATTAGTGTTGAATATTTTAGCCATTCTTGGGCTCAATCTTCAGTGATTGTCACCATTCCTGGTAGTGAACTGAGTGATGAAATCGTTATTATCGGCGGGCACCTTGATTCAATTAACCAATCTAACTCAAGTGGGCTTGCGCCGGGTGCGGATGATAATGCCTCAGGGATAGCTGTGCTTACCGAAGCGCTAAGCGCTATTGTTGAAGATGGTTATCAGCCTCAGCGGACAATCCAAATCATGGGTTTTGCGGCAGAAGAAGTTGGGCTTCGAGGTTCTAAAGCTATCGCGCAGTCGTACAGCTCTCAGGGAAAAAACGTAGTCGGTATGACACAATTTGATATGACTGGTCGCAATGGGAGTAGTGCGGATATTGTGATGATGACAGACTATACAAACAGCGCACAGAATCAGTTCTTAGGCCAATTAATTGAAACGTATTTGCCAAACCTAAGCTATGCCTATGACCAATGCGGTTATGGTTGTTCTGACCATGCATCTTGGTATCAGCAAGGGTTCCCAGCTTCTATGCCATTTGAATCAAGAATGTCTGAGATCAACAGAAAAATTCATACCACCAACGATACTGAATTTGATTCAACACATGCACAAAAATTTGCAAAACTCGCGCTGGCGTTTGTTGCTGAGCTTGGTAAAAACGCGGGTGATACACCTCCGCCACCGCCAAACAATGAGCTTGAAAATGGCATGGCTAAAACGGGCATTTCCGGTGCCTCCAAAAGCCAACAGTTTTTCACCATGGAAGTCCCACAAGGTGCAACTAATTTAAGTTTTACCACGTCAGGTGGTACTGGTGATGCCGATCTCTACGTTCGCTATGGCTCCAAACCTACTTTGGATACTCATGACTGCAAGAGCACTAACTCGTCTAGTAACGAGCAATGCAATATTTCCGCTGTGCAAACTGGTACGTATTACGTGATGGTAGAGGCATGGAACGCGATTTCGGGGGTCAGTTTGGTAGGACAATACGATACCTCAAGTGGCAATACGCCTATTGACGAAACTATCAATAATATTTCTGTCGCCAGCGGACAGTGGCAGTATTTTAGTCAAGCACTAACCGCGGGATACCAAACCCTGACAATTACGACGTCGGGAGGCACGGGAGATGCGGATCTTTATGTTAATTTTGACACGCAACCAAATACCAGCACCTACCAATGTCGGCCATACAAAAATGGCAATAATGAGGTATGTACAATCTCCAATCCTCAGGCTGGCACTTGGCATATCGGCCTGCAAGGCTACCAAGCAGCGAGCAATGTAACGCTAAATATTAGCGCGAATTAATACGCGTTTAAAATTAAGACCGGAGATAAAACCTTGTTTATCTCTGGTCTTAGCGCTTAGTGATGCATTGATTTAAAGAGATTTGATTTAATTGATATTCTGCTTCTGATAGACTCAATGAGTTCAATTAGGAGTTGCGTGTGTCACATAAGTTCTCAGTTAAGATATTAATTTATCTTTTATTATTATTTTGTGGGCTGTGGGCAAGCTACTTGTTCAATGTGGCACAGGATGAGGAAAATGTCCTTGGTCAGACTAAAACCAACCTAGAAAAGCTCAATAGTTATATCCAGGCTGAATTTACTCGTTATCAAGCTATCCAAACGCAATTGAGCTTAAGCAATTTGGTGCAATCAGGCTTACAGCAAGCAACCGCTATAAACTCCAATGAACTGGACAGATATCTACAGGACATTCAAATATCCAGTGGTGCGTCAGACGTTTACCTGTTAGACCTCAGTGGAACTGTGATTGCGAGCAGCAACTGGTATTTGCCGCATAGCTATAAAGGCAGTAACTTTGCCTTTCGCCCCTATTTTTACGAAACAATCGAGGGTAATGAGCATGTCTCTTTTGCGCTCGGTTTACGTTCTAAAACCCGTGGCTTCTATTTTGCTAAATCTGTCTACAAAGACGGATCGCTTGTGGGCGTGGTGGTGATGAAGGTTAACGCCAGTAAATTTGAATCAGATAAAGCCCAGCTTGATACGGGAACTGATAGCCATTTCTTAATCGTGGACGATAATCATATTGTACTGGCATCTGATGTAGAGCAGTGGCGGTTAGCCTCGTTAGGGGAACTGTCCCCAACAAAGCGTAAAGAAATTGAATCCTCAAGGCAGTTTGAAAACGAATCTCTATTCCCTATTGATTGGCGGGTGCTTTCACCAACCAGAGTTAAAACTTCATCTCATGGCAGCGACGCGCTGATGCAAAAGAGGCCGCTTAACAAGCAATACACACTTTATTTGCTACATGAAGTTGCGCCTATCAAAGCGGCACAGTGGCCACGGCTTGGGGTAACCGCACTGGTATTGATTTTACTCTTTATTGTTGTCGAGTACACGTTGAGTAAACTGACAGGATACAGACAACTGCTTTTCAGCCAGCGGAGTTTAGAGGCTGAGGTTGCCAGCCGCAAGCAAGCGCTCGAGCAGGCGCAAGATGCACTTATTCGCGCTGCCAAGTTGGCAACCATAGGGCAGCTCAGCGCCAGCATTAACCATGAAATCAATCAACCACTTAGTGCCATGAGTGCGTATGTTGCCAGCGCCAAACGGTTGGCTCAAAAGGGAGAAGTGAGCAAAGTAGTCGAAAACATGGTCCTGATCCAATCTTTGATCACTCGAGTGCATAAAATCGTGGCGCAGCTAAAGTCATTTAGTCAGCATCATGATAATAAGATGCTGGTGGCCAACCTTAAACACTCAGTAGATAACGCCTTAGTTATAGTTGGGCCTGAACTCAAACGCTACGGTGTAGCAATTCAAAGTGAAGGGCTTGCGTGCAATATCTGGGTCGATCCATTTAAGTTTGAACAAGTACTGGTGAATATTATTAGTAATGCGTGCCAAGCCATTGTTGAGCAAGATAATAAATGTATTTATATTCGCGCCGTGGAGCATGAAGGCAAGATCCAGCTGTCTATTATTGACTCGGGCGAAGGGATAAAACAGCACGCTTTATCCAACATATTTGAACCGTTTTACACCACTAAGTCAGGTAATGGCTTGGGCTTAGGGTTGTCCATTTCAAAACAGATTATTGAATCGTTTCATGGCAAACTCAGTGCCCATAATCATCCGCAAGGTGGTGCCGAGTTTTTAATTAGTTTACACACAAAGAATCCGCAACATGACTGAAGAGAAAACACTATTAATCATCGATGATGAACAAAGTATACGAGATGCACTAAAGCAACTATTTGAAATAGAAGGGTACTCTGTGCAGTGTTTCTCCAGTGCAACGCCTGCATTAAAAAAGCTTTCTCGTCAGTTTAGCGGTGTTGTGCTTTGCGATATCAATATGCCCGAGGTCAATGGCATTCAATTTTTAGAACAGGTGATGCAGTTTGATTCTGAGTTACCTGTGGTATTTCTAACCGGCTTTGCGGATGTTGAAGTGGCGGTAAAAGCCATCCAAAAAGGGGCTTACGACTTTTTTGAAAAGCCCGTATCAGAGCCGCTACTTGACTGCATAGAAAGGGCGCTTGATAAACGCCGGTTGGTGATGGAAAACCGAGAGCTAAAAGCGCAAGTTAAGAAAAAGTCTGCGCCGGGCGTGCGGATCTTAGGTGAGACAAAACAAATGCAGCAAATGCTGCATTTGCTTGATGCTGTGATTGATACCCCAGCTGACGTATTGATTGAAGGTGAAACCGGTACAGGAAAGGAATTGGTGGCACGGTACTTACACGACCATAGCGAGCGCTCAAATCATAACTTCGTCGCCATCAATTGCGGTGCAATTCCAGAAGAACTGATTGAAAGTGAATTATTTGGTGCCAAAAGTGGTGCATTTACGGGTGCTAAAGAGTCTCGCGAGGGAAAATTTTCTTTTGCCCAAGGCGGCACGGTTTTTTTGGATGAAATCGAAGCCATGTCTGCGGCTTTACAAGTAAAGCTGCTGCGCGTTTTAGAAGAGAGAAGTGTGACGCCAGTTGGCAGCAACACTGCGATAGCACTAGACATTAGGGTGGTTGCAGCGACAAAAGTGGATTTACAAACCTTAGTCGCGCAAGGTAAATTCCGCTCGGATTTATTTTATCGACTTAACCTCGTCAAAGTGATGATCCCGTCACTTCGTTCCAGAAAAGCTGACATTCCACTGCTATATAAACACTTTAGCTCCATTGCCGCTACTCGTTTTCATAAACCCATGCAACCAATTAGCCCTGAATTAGAGGCGCAGCTACTGGCGCAAGACTGGCCTGGGAACGTGCGAGAGCTGAGAAACCACGCCGAGCGCCATATTTTACTCGGTGGTGCGATGACTGCGAGTAACAACATCCAAAGCAATTTGTCTGATGAAACGTTGAGTTTGGCTGAGAAGGTGAGCTACTACGAACAATCGTTAATTGAAGAAGCGCTGGCACAAAGCCAAGGCAGTATAAAAGATGCGATGAATTTGCTAAAAGTGCCGAGAAAAACCTTGTACGACAAGATGAGCAAGTATGGTTTAAATCGCACTATGTTTACCAATGATGATGGGTGAGTTTAGTGACAATGCATAGATTTAAGTGTGTGGAAATCCGCACATTTTAGCTGGTGTTAATCTTAGATTTTTATTTATCCATCTGATTTATATTAAAAAATAAACTCTGGTCTCAGAATTGCGTTGTCTTAAGCGACAATAATCAAAAAATGAGACAAGTTATGACAGCAAGTAAATCTTTAGTGGCGTTGGCAGTTGCCAGTGCAACGTTATCAGCCTCTGCGTTAGCCGCAGACTACAGCATTTATGGTAAAGCAGAAGTTCAAATTGCCAACACAGACAAAGGCGTGATGCGCTATACCAAAGAGGGCACACAAATTGACGCACCATTTTCAAGAATTGGTGTAAAAGGCGCTCATGGATTATCAAGCGATCTAAAACTCGTCTACAAATACGAAGTACAAGTTAAAGGTTTTGAACACGACGATACCACCGAGCCATTTTCAGCAAGGAACACCTATGTTGGCCTTGAAGGTAAATTTGGTACGGTTTTAGTGGGCAGAAACGACACGCGTTTTAAATTCAGTGAAGGTAAAATCGATCAATTTAACGAAACCCAAAGTGATATTGCCCAAGTGCTAGCAGGCCAAGACAGAGTTGGTGATTCAATTACCTATTCTTCACCTAAATGGAACGACTTTTCTTTTTCTCTGACCTACACACCTAAAGACGACGCGAGCAACGACGAAACCGGGTTTGCAGCTACCGCAATTTATGGTGACCGAGCATTAAAAAATAAAGATTACTATGTTGCTCTGAGTCATACCGACAGTATTGGTAATTTGGTTGCTACGCGTATCGCGTTGGCTTACAAGTGGCAAAAGCTACAACTTGGTGCCATCATCCAAGACAGTGAAAATCTAGCGAAAGACAAATCAGGTAATGGCTATGTGCTAAGCGCAAGTTACCAACTCGACGATAATTGGCGTCCGAAGCTACAGTTTGCCAAAGACTCAAGCGGATTACGCCACAGTGAAGATGCGACTCAGTGGACGCTAGGTACAGACTATATTTTTGATAAACAAACTAACTTGTATGTGATGGCAACGCAGCTCGACCTTGAAACACAAGACGATACTAGCATCGCTGTTGGCTTAAAATATAAGTTTTAAAGGTTCAAGATAATGACAGAAGAGAATAAAAAAACGATAAATACGCAGCTGTTTCTGTGGCTTGGTCCCTTGGTAATGTTACTGATCTGTTTGGTTGAACCACCATCGGGTATGTCGGTTGAGGCTTGGAGAACCGCAGGCTTAGCGTTTTGGCTAGCTTCTTGGTGGATAACCGAAGCTGTGCCTATTCCGGCGGCTTCGTTATTACCCTTGGTTATTTCGCCTCTAGTCGGGATTGCATCTATTAAAGCAGTCGCTGCACCGTTTGCGCATCCTTTGATTTATCTATTTCTGGGTGGATTTTTGCTCTCAATCGCCATGGAAAGGTGGGGGCTGCATAAACGCATCGCGCTGAATACCATGTTGTTCGCTGGCACTAAACCGAGTATACAGATCTTAGCGATGATGGGCGTGACAGCATTTTTATCTATGTGGATGTCAAACACGGCAACGGCGGTCATGATGTTACCGATTGCACTTTCGGTTATTCACTTGGTAAAAGAGCAGGGTGGAGATAGCCAAAGCTTTGCTAAAGCGCTATTACTTTCTATCGCTTATGGAGCCAGTATTGGAGGTATTGCAACTTTAATTGGTACGCCACCAAATGCGTTAATGGCTGCGTATCTATCCGACAGTTATCAAATTGAGATTGGTTTTGCCACTTGGATGATGATTGGTGTGCCTTTGTCTTTGGTGATGCTGGCATTTGCTTGGTTCTGGTTGACCAAAGTGACTTACAAGGTCGATAAAGAAGAAATTAATGTTGATACTAAGTCGTTATTTACTTCCCAATTAAAAGCACTCGGTGAAATGTCTCGTGCGGAGAAAGGGGTTTTTGCGGTATTTATTTTAGCGGCAGTATGCTGGATCTTTAGACCGCTAATTGGCGATGTTACGGGTCTTAACTTGTCAGATACTGGCATTGCAATTGCCGCTGCACTGTTACTATTTGTTCTTCCTGCCAAGTCGGGAAGTGATGAACGTATTTTAGATTGGGAAAGCGCAGCTAAGGTGCCTTGGGGTATCTTGCTATTATTTGGCGGTGGTTTATCACTGGCGGCACAGATCAAATCTTCAGGACTTGCCGATTACATCGCTAACTTACTTGCGGGCGCGGATGCCATGGGCTTAGTGCTTGGAGTACTAGTTGTTGCAGCACTTATTACGTTCTTAACGGAAATTACCAGCAATACTGCAACGGCTGCAGGCTTTTTACCTTTACTTGGTCCTGTCGCTGAATCAATCACGGGTTCTCCTTTAGCTTGGGTTATTCCTGCTGCAATCGCGGCCAGTTGCGCCTTTATGATGCCTGTTGCAACACCACCAAATGCCATCGTATTTGGCTCGGGTGAGATCAAAATTAAAGACATGATCCGAGCAGGGTTTGTTTTGAACTTAGTCGCGATAGGGTTAATTACAATTGTTACCTTGACTTTGGCAAGGAGCATACTAGGGTTTTAAAGTTGCCATTCTCCACAGGCTGTGTCCATCGAAAGGCAACTCGGTCATACGCAGCCTGTCTCCATAGTAATACCAATTGTGTTAATTCTCCAACCTATTTGAAGGGCAAAATACCATATTAGCGTCGTTAAAAATTTCTCATTTAGAACAACTAAATAGCAAAATTTTTGCCTTGCCTATATGGATATAGGTACCTTGGCGGTAGCAGGACGCGAGAGCGGAGCTACTAAAGCTATTTTTCCGCTTCAAAATAGTTCATTTACTTAATACAATTGGTATAAAACCTAGTTTTTTGAAGATAGACCCGTTGTTTTTTCCTTGCTATATTCAAATTAGACATTAGCAGGACCTGATAATGATTGAAGATAATACCAGCACCCTAATAGCTACATTTACTCAGTTAAAAAGTCGCTTTAACCAAGATCCTTACCCCGTGCTTGAAAAGCGTTTACGTCTATTAACTGAAATAAAATCACGTATGTTGCAGCGGCAAGAGCAATTAGTCGAGGCGGCAGATCAGGATTTTGGTACTCGGAGTCGATTCGATACCGTGATTGCAGACATCATGCCTTGCATCAATTCGATTGATTATATCGCGAAGCACCTGCGCAAATGGAGCAAATTGCAGCATCGTTCACCCGGTGCGCAGTGGCTACCATCTAAGGCAAAAATTGAGATTGTGCCAAAAGGAGTCGTGGGCGTGATAGCCCCATGGAATTATCCTATTCAGCTAGCGATTGTTCCCGTTATTACTGCCCTCGCTGCTGGAAACAAAGTCATGCTCAAGTTGAGCGAGTTCACTCCCAAGGTGAATGCGGTGATAAGAGCCATTTTTAAAGGATTGGACAACGAAGTGTGCGTCATTGAAGGTGGGCCTGATATTGCCTCAACGTTTACTGAACAGCCATTCGACCACTTGCTATTTACAGGCTCAACAGCAGTTGGCAAAAAGGTGATGGCAGCAGCGGCTAAAAATCTCACGCCGGTCACCTTAGAGTTAGGTGGTAAATCACCTGTTATTGTGCTTGATGACGCTGATATCAGCGCCGCAGCGATGAGCGTGTTAATGGGGAAGCTCTCCAATTCAGGTCAAATCTGTGTTGCACCAGATTATGTGTTAGTGCACGAAGAAAAATACGACGCATTTATTGCTGAGCTGAAACAGCACTACGAAAAAACATATAAAGTAAAAGTTGGTGTAAAAAACCAAACTTCAATCATTAACGACAGACAATTTCAGCGCTTAAACGACATTATTATTGATGCCAAAAGTAAAGGTGCGAGTGTATGGCAAGCTGAGCCAGCACGCGACAATCGTCAGCTCCCTTTGCATATCATTACCCAGGTCAACAAAAGCATGAGGGTGATGCAAGAGGAGTTATTTGGAACGATTTTGCCGATACTAAAAATATCCAACTTAAATGATGCGATTAGCTACATTAGAGCAGACACCACACCGCTTGCGAGTTATTTGTTTACGCAATCTCAGGTTGCCATGAATAAAGTGTCAAAGGAGCTCGCAACTGGGACTCTAGCGATCAACGAAACCATAGTGCACGTGGTTGTTGAGTCTTTACCCTTTGGTGGCCTAGGTCACTCTGGTATGGGTCAATATCATGGCGAAGAGGGCTTTTATACCTTCAGCCATAAAAAGCCCATTCTCCAATCCAATAATACCAAATGGCGCAACAAGATGTTGCTTAGCCATTCAAAGCTACTTACAAAGCCTTTAGAGTGGTTCTTTTTGAGGAAAAAGTAGTATCAAGCGTATCTAACAGAGAAGCATCAATCTTAACGCGAGTATGTGGCTTTTCATATCAAGGGCAATCACGCTATTTAGGTGCTGCTGTACTCTAGTTTTAACGGGTATCATTTATTCATTGAACATTCATATCAACTTTCGGTGTGCAACAATACAGATTTAAAAAAGAATGCCTTTAATGAAGACGTGTTGTCCGGGGGGCACAAAAACACGTGCAATTAATGCTTGTTGTTTTCGCTATTTAATTCATCACCGTCTTGCTGCTGGGCTGCGATTTTTTCACGCTCTGCTTTTGAAATATAACGGGGTTTGTTGCTTTTGTGGAGTTTAGCATTAGCACGCTTGTCTTTTTTCTTTAAGGTTTCGTAAATTTTCTTTTTGCGGTTCATTTTTACAGCTCATTATGAATGAAGTGCTAGTTTACCTTAGTGTTAGCGGGTTCAACAATGATAAAAAGATAGCCACAGTTAACAATGAACAAAACAGCGTAATATGCACATAATACCTTTAACAGTCATAGTACGATATGACAGGTAGTTGTATTAGTCTGTTACCTAGGTTAGATGGGATTTGCCCAAGTTTTTAGTCAGAAAAAATAGTAAAGGCTTCACAGGAAGCCTTTACTGTATACAATTTTACTTAACCTAAGTTTAGGTTACTTAGTGCGTGTTTCAGCTACGTATTTACCGGCTTGAATTCGCTCGTAAATACTATTTGCGAGTTCTTTTGCTTGTTCGATTTGTGAAGGGGAAAGCTGTTTTTCGTCGAGTGCTCGGCTCTTTGTGGCTTCAGCATAGCCATTAAACTCTGCTAATGTGTTCCATACGTACGAGCGTTCAATACTTTTCTCGACTCCTAAGCCCTGAAAATACATGAGTGCTAGGTTAAACATGGCTAAGGTGTAGTTGTTTGCGGCGGCTTTTTCATACCAGTTAAGTGCGTGGCGGTAACTTTGTGGTACACCGTCTCCGTTTGAATACATTAGGGCTACGTTAAATTGCGCGGCTGGCATGTTTTTGTTTGCCGCTCTGGTCATTAACTCAACGTATTTAGAGCGGTCTTTTTTAACGCCGCGACCTTCGTCATACATGACTGCGAGCGCGAACATTGCGTCGGCTTCACCGAGTTTAACGGCTTGTTGAAATAACTCTGCAGCTTTACGCGGATTTTTGACGACACCATAGCCGCCTTCGTACATTACACCGAGTTGATAAATGCCTGGGGCGTAGTTCATTTCAGCTAAATAATTGAATTCTTGTAGTGCTTCTTCAAACCTGCCAGCATTGAGTGCGTCTATGCCTTCTTCCAATCCCGCTGTTGCCAAAGGTGCTTGGCTTAATAGTGCAATGGCGATACATGCTTTTGAAATCCTGCTTAACATCATAGACCTCCTTAAGGTAGCTATGCTAACTATATTGATAGTTATTCTAATGCCAGAAACACAGATTTACAAAATACAAATCTAAAATGGCAGATACTGCGTTAATATAAGGTAATAAAAACAAAAATTGAGGCAATGGGATGAAGAAATTAATGGCACTGGCACTATGTTTACTGTGTTTGGCTGGATGTAGTCAAAGATTGGCCTATAACAACCTTGGATGGTTAGCGAGTTATTATATTTCCGATTATGTTGAGTTGACGGATGAGCAAGAGGAAAAGTTGAAGGCGGATGTAGAATCTTTGGTTGCGTGGCATCGGGAGTCGGAGCTGCCAAAATACAAATCTCATATCCAATCACTGCTAAAGCACTGGCAAACCATGACAGAGAGCGACATGGTACATATGGTGTATACCACACGAAACTATTGGTATTCAGTCGTTGAAGCCGTATATCCCAAGTTAGAAACACACCTAAATTCGCTTAACCGTGAACAGCGAGAAATGCTGATAGCCAACGTAGAAAAAGAAATGTTGGACGATGATTGGGAGGAAGGTGATCAATTCAATCGCTATGAACGTTGGCTTGGTGATTTGAGTGATAAACAAAAGAGGCTTATTAACGAATATTACGAGCAAGGCGAGTTTGCACGTCAGGTGTGGCGTGCACATGAACAAAGGCGATTTAGTCAGTTTAACCAAGCTTTGTTTCTGAGCGGAACTGAGCAAGTTTCACCTGAGCTGTTGCAGAAGGCGGTAGTTACCACACCCACAGCGCTTCCTGAGCGCATCCTAGATATTCAAGCAAGGCGAATAAAAGAGTACGCAAGTCTCGCTGTTAAACTCAAGGGCACCATGAGCGACAAACAAAAGAAACACTTTAAAGAAGAGCTCGAAGAATTACTTGAGCTCTTGGAATCGTTGTAGAGGGGGTTAGCCAAGTAACTTAATTCTGGTTGGCTTGTTTGGTTTAGCATATTCTAAACGATTAATACGTTTGGTACTGTGGTAACCATCTAAACTCGAAATCGCAACACTGTCGAGTGACTCGATATCAATATAACCGTCTTCGAGCAAAGCGATTTCATCAACGTGGAGCGTCTCAATTTCGCCTATTACTAGCTCAGTATCGTTGAGTTTAATGGTTTGGTGATCTCTGAGTGTAAGTCCGTATTTTAATCTACTTTCCTTGACGAAAGGAGCAGGAAAAGCATTTAAATACTCGGCGGTTAAACCCGTCTGTTCAAATTCAGATTGGTTCTTTTCATATCTGGCTGAGGTTTGATGGGCTGCCATATAAATTTGAACGTTAACCTGGTTAATGGTGTATTTTTCAGTCGCTAAGATATTTTCCAGTGTGTGCCTAGGTACGCTGTGAGGCCTAAAAATCACACCCACGAGCGCCGGGCTGGCACCAAGGTGGAAAACTGAACTGACGATAGACAAGTTTTCTTGACCTGTGTCATCAACCGTTCCAATTAAGTTAGCGCTTTTGAAGCCCGACAGCGAATTTATCATCAATGCGCGATAACGCTCGTCTAAGGTTTTAATATCGTCACTTGAGAAGTGTTTCATGATGCGTTCACCATTCAATTAATTTATTTTGCCAGTCAACATAGCTCACCGCACCATCAGGATGGCTATTTGCGATGATGCCACTAAGTTGATTTGCCACAAATTCCGGCGTAAAGAGTTTTTCATCCGGGACATTGGCTTGAAAAGGTTTTGAAAGAGGCGTGTCTGTAGTGCCGGGATGGAACAAAACGAGCTTAATGTTTTTTGCTCGACGCGCGAGCTCGACTGCTGCGGTTTTAAACATCATATTAAGCGCAGCCTTTGAGCTGCGGTAGCTGTACCAGCCGCCCATCCGGTTGTCACTAATACTTCCAACACGGGCAGAGAGTGCTGTAACTATGCATGGCTGTTTACCTTTTATGGCTGGCAGTAAAGCTTGCAACCAAAGCATGGGGATCATGGTATTGATATTAAACAGCGCCATGCTGTGTTCAAGACAAATGTCCTCAAGCTTTTTCTCTGGGAATTTATCAAACTCGTCATGGAGTAAGCCATTAAAAATGGTGACGCTTTTTACCGTTAAGCCCAACTCGAGAATACGGCTCGCAACTTGATGAATTTGTGCTTTAGAATAATCACACTGAAAATGCAGGTTATTAGCTTGTTGAGCTGTTTTAGCTTGCCTAGACACTGTGATCACTTTTACGTTGGGACTTTGTTTGGTTTGTGCTTTTATAAATGCACGGGCAATCGCTGAGCTTGCACCAATCACTATGATGGCGAGATTAGTCATGATTGCAGTCCCCACTATTGTGCATACTGCATTGATTTGGGAATAGAAGTTTAGAAATTTTCATTCTATGCTTTGCAAAAAACAGATAAACGCCGTCTGCAATTGTTCGAATGATGGGTAATCTCAATAATTTTATCCAGCGATGTTTGCCAACTTGACCCCAAGCCGCTGCGGTTACATCTAGTCCTAAAATCAACTTGCCTTGGTTATCATAACCGTGAAGTTTAGCCATTGCCGCTTCATGCTCTATCTCGGGAAACTCGGTAGAGAAGCGATTATCATGAATGTTCACCAAATCAATTTTATTGTGTTGATCGAAACGTTTGAGTTCATTCATTTCACTCACACACAACGGACAGTTACCATCGTAAAATACAATCATTCGCTCACTCGAATAATACTTATCTATGTCATGTTATTACGTTAACGTCTTGAAAATAGATCGTTCGCAAATCAATTTATTCTCGGTATAGTGGAGTTCGAGTATCTTTTCATCAAGGAGATTGTATGACTGAGCAATACGCAAGCCTACGTAGTAATGTGAGCCTTTTGGGGCAGATGTTAGGGCAAATTATTCAACAAGCGCAGGGTCAAGAGACGCTAGACAAAGTTGAAGAAATTAGGCACCTAGCAAAATCCTCGAGGAGCGGTAATGATTCAGATAGGCAAGCGCTAATTGACACCTTACGTAGCCTAAGCGATGAAGCGCTACTTCCCGTTGCTCGCTCATTTAATCATTTCTTAAATCTGGCGAATGTCGCAGAACAATTCCACACCATTTCAAAATCGGGTTCTCCAGACGGCGTGATGATCGAAGTCGATAAGGCGCTTGATGAATTGCAAAGTAAAGTCGATGCTGGTGCGCTGACACTAAACGAAGTTGCAGATGTAATAAGCAAACTAAAAATCGATTTGGTGCTAACCGCTCACCCGACGGAAGTAACACGCAGAACCATCATCAATAAACACGTTGAGCTGAGTGAATGTTTAAAAGTGCTTGAGGTGACCTCAGGTGAGGATCCTGTCTACGATGAGGTCATTGACCGCATTGAGCAGTTGATCTCACAAGCGTGGCACACTAGCGATATTAGAGAAAAGCGACCTACGCCACTGGATGAAGCAAAGTGGGGGTTCGCGGTTATTGAAAATAGTCTTTGGGAAGCCGTGCCTAAGTTTGTACGGTATTTCAACGCCCAAGTGAAAACGCGATTAAACTTACAACTACCAGCCAATTTTAGCCCTATTCAGCTCACTTCTTGGATGGGGGGCGATAGAGACGGCAACCCGTTTGTTACTTCTCATGTTACGCAATCTGTGCTTGATCATGGCCGCTGGATGGCGCTTGATTTATATCGTCGCGATCTAGAAATCTTGGGCGCAGAACTCTCTATGAGTAATGCATCCGAAAGCTTTATAGCGCGATCGGACGGCAGTAATGAACCTTATCGTCATGTGTTAAAGCAAGTACGCGCTGAGGTAGAAGAAACCATTGCAGCCTTGGAATATAAAATCAAAGGCACACCCTCTCATTATCAGGACAAGATTAAACAGGTATCACAGTTAAGAGAGCCACTAGAGGCGTGTTATCGCTCGCTGGTTGATTGTCGCATGGCTAATATTGCCGATGGTTTGTTGTTGGATGTATTAAGACGAATTGACTGTTTTGGTGTGTCTTTATGTAAGTTAGATATTCGCCAAGATTCCGCCAGACATACTGAAGTGTTTTCTGAATTAACACGCTATTTGGGTCTTGGTGATTATGCCCAGTGGCAAGAAGCAGACAAGCAAGCTTTCTTATTAACCGAGCTAAGCTCGAGACGACCGTTACTGCCGCGTCATTGGCAACCTTCTTCCAATGTTCAAGAGGTGCTAGAGACATTTGCAACGATTGCAGATCAAGACCAAAACGCACTTGGCATTTACATTATCTCAATGGCGCAAAGTGCCTCAGATATTCTCGCCGTGCATTTATTACTCCAAGAAAGCGGGTGTAAATTCAACTTACCGGTAGCCCCGTTATTTGAAACGCTGGATGATTTAAATAATGCACAATCTGTGATCAGCGGGTTATTTGAGAACACTTGGTATAAAGGCACGATTGGTGCCAAGCAATATGTCATGATCGGCTATTCCGACTCTGCAAAAGACGCAGGAATGATGGCGGCAGGATGGGCGCAGTATGATGCAATGGAAAAACTGGTTAACCTTGCTGATTCGAAGGGCGTTGAGCTGGTGCTTTTCCATGGTCGTGGAGGCACGATTGGTCGTGGAGGTGCGCCTGCAGCACAAGCGCTGAGATCTCAGCCGCCAGGTTCGCTAAAAAGTGGTTTGCGAGTAACCGAGCAAGGTGAAATGATCCGCTTTAAATTTGGTTTACCTAAAGTCGCGATGCAAAGTCTATCTATTTATACCAGTGCGATTTTACAAAGTAATTTGTTGCCGCCCCCACGACCCGAACTGAAATGGGTAGAGGTAATGGAGACGATCAGTGAAGCTTCCTGCAAAAAGTATCGCAGTATTGTTCGAGAGAACCCTGAGTTTGTTCCTTACTTTAGAATGGCAACGCCAGAACAAGAGCTGTCTAAATTACCGCTAGGCTCAAGACCTTCTAAACGTAATCCAAATGGCGGAGTAGAGAGTTTGAGGGCTATTCCTTGGATTTTTGCATGGAGTCAAAATCGCTTGATGTTGCCTGCTTGGCTGGGGGCGAAAGAAGGTCTTGAAGCTGCCGTAGAAACGTTTGGTAAAGACATGCTGCAAGAAATGAGTGCAAAGTGGCCATTTTTTAGAACCCGTTTAGAAATGCTCGAAATGGTATTTTGTAAAGCCGACCTTTGGCTCAGCGAGATGTATGATGCAAGTCTAGTTAGTGATGAATATAGAGGCCTAGGGGATGAGTTAAGAGACAACCTGCAACAAGCCATCGAGCTTATTCGCGGCCTTGCGCCTGAGTCATCGTTGTTGTCACAGCAACCTTGGATCAAAGAATCAATCGGGCTGAGAAACCCGTATACCGATCCTCTTAATTTGTTACAAATTGAACTGTTAAAGCGTGTGCGTGAAGAAACCAATCACGATTTGGAACTGGCACTCATGATCACGATGACAGGGATAGCGGCGGGGATGCGCAATACGGGTTAGTGCAACAATTTGAATAATCTATTTTTGTGAAATTTTACATTTATAAGCATAATAGCTACAAAACCAATCCTAATGGATTGGTTTTTTTATTTTGATTGGTTTTTTATTAGTATATTTATTGACAGTAATTCTCATTGATTTAAAATGCGCGGCTGGTTTTACCAGTCGTTTTATTTGTTTTATTCAAGAATTGTCGGTTGATGGGTCTACGATACATGCACAAAATATCTACTAGCGTCACATTTGATGAGTGTAATGATCTGATTATGATGAAGATCAGAGGCATTGCGAATGCAAACGATGTGGTCTCGGCATACGAGAAAGCCAATCTATATGCAAAAAAGCATAATAGTAGCAAAGTATTAGTGGATGTGAGTGAACTTGAACACCGCTTCGCGGCGATTGATATTGTGAACATAATGCCAAAAGTTGCGCACAATATTGGTAATTTACATATCGCACGCGTCGTTGGTTTTGAGGGTTATATGCATGACCTTTTTCTACAAAAAATTAAGCGATTTAATATCAGCGCTGAAAACTTTGAGTGTTTTAAATCTGCAAGAGAATGGTTGAGTCGGTTGTAACTCTTGCGTAAACTATCCTGCCATAGATAAACATGACAACAATATGGCAAAGATAGAACCATCAATAAAAAGTGCGTTAACGCAATACGCCACCGCCCATCGTGGAATATTTAGTTATTCCCAGCTAGCACAATATCAAAACCGTTTTCACTTATCTGGATCTGAGCTTGAGGCTGCTTTACTTGAAGTTGCAGCCGAGTTTGCTACGCCTCCTATTTCACAATTTTATGTTGGTGCCATTGCTTGGGATGATAAATCTCAACAAGCGTTTTTAGGCGCGAATTTAGAATTCTCGCATCAGGCGCTTTCTTTAGTTGTTCATGCCGAGCAAGCGGCAATTAACAATGCGTGGTTAAATGGTGCAACTGAAATCTCTAAAATGACGATCAATGCCGCGCCTTGCGGATTTTGTCGCCAATTTATGAATGAGTTAAGCACTGCAAAGGAGCTTGAAATTTTGTTGCCGACAGGCAAAACCTCGTTGTCTGATTTGCTGCCGACTTCGTTTGGTCCGGACGATCTGGGCAACAGTGAAAAACTCTTTTCTCAAGCGCGACATCTTGCTGCGAATGAAACATCGCCTGCATCCATTAGTGCGGCGCTTTATCGGCATTATCTGCGCGCTTATTGCCCCTACACACACAACCAAAGTGCAGTGGAAATTAAACTAGACACTGGCGAGTGCTTTTATGGGCGTTATGCTGAAAATGCGGCTTATAACCCAAGCTTATCGCCATTACAAAGTGCACTAAGTCAATTAGCGATGTCGGGTAAAGTATTATCTGAGGTAAATGTAGTAGGGGTCACTTTGCTAGAAAAGCAGGGTTGTGCTAACCAGTTGCAAGTAAGCTTAGCGGTTTTAAAGGCATACAATGCCGAGCATTTGCTTACACATATAGAGATTGAGTAGCCACTCAATCTCTACGCTTAGCGCTATTATTTCGAAAGTAAGAGTTCAGCTGCTTTTAATACTGCGGTAACGGCTTTCTTTTCAACAGCTTGATGGTCAACATTGGGGATCTCTTGGCGTGTTCTGTTTACCAATACGCCCGCAAGACAAGCAGCCTTCAATCCGAGCGCTGCACACATGGTAAATAACGTCGCAGATTCCATCTCATAGTTCATCACATTAAGCTTTTGCCATTCTGCACACGAACCTTGGTACGCCTTTCTGACGTAGCCTGAGTATGTGTCGTAACGTTCTTGCCCTGGGTAGAAAGTATCGCTAGACGCCGTAATACCAACATGATGGGTAATACCCAATGATTCACAGGCTTGTACCATTGCTGAAGTGGTGTGGAAATCAGAAACCGCAGGAAACTCGATAGGCGCAAAATGCTGGCTAGCGCCATCTAAACGCACTGATGCCGTGCTCACCAAGATATCACCTTCATTGATATGTGGTTGAATCGCACCGGTTGTACCTATACGTAAAAAGGTAGTGATACCAAGCTGTGCTAATTCTTCAACTGCGATTGACGTTGATGGGCCGCCTATACCAGTTGAGCAAATTACCACAGGACTTTCATTTAAAAAGCCAAGGTAAATATGAAATTCGCGAGTTTGTGCTAAGCAGACTGGAGAGTCGAGATATTCAGAAATGCGTTTTGAGCGCTCGGGATCACCCGGAACAATTGCCAGTGAAGCGCCTTGTAGGTCTGCTTTCGTAAGACCTAAGTGAAATACCTTTTCCATAGTAAACCTTAGTTATAATTAAAGTGTAATGTTTATAGTTAACGCCTATCAAGTACAGGACAGATGTCCTATTTAAGCGTGGCATGTTTAAATTATACCAACCGTATTAAGTAAATGAGTTATTTTGAAGCAGGGAAATAGCATTAGTAGCACCGCTCTTGCGTGCTGCTACCGCTAATGAATCACTACATGAGGTATCTAAATCCATATAGGCAAGGCAAAAATTTTGCTATTTAGTTGTTCTAAATGAGAAATTTATACGAAGCTTATATGATATTTTATCCTTCAAATTGGTTGGAGAATTAATGCAGTTGGTATTATAGCTCAGGATAGCTTGCAGGATTGTCGATGTTCCACTAAACCTTAACATGAGAGCAACAATGAGGAATGGTTATGCCTGCTACACATTCTATAAATAAAGATAACGAATTTGCGCGTTGCTTTGAGTGCAACAAAGTTCCAGCCATGGCACCGTTTCACTGGCTCGCATTAGCATTTAAAGATATTGCAAATGCGCCATTACTTAGCCTAGTGTATGGACTTATTTTTACCCTTATACCTGCTTTTATCATGTGGTTAGTATACCAATCAGGTACTCACTTAGTAATTCTACCTGCCGCTGTCGCCTTTGCGCTGATTGGACCTGCTTTCGCGGCTGGTTTGTATGATGTCGCGTGGGAGTTGGAGAAGGGCCATAAACCAACGTTAACGCATAGTCTTAAATCAATGTTCCGTAATCCCGCTGGTGAATGGGGATTTGCGGTGTTACTGATGGTAATTATGATTGTTTGGATGCGCTTGGCTGCACTTATTCACGCGCTATATCCAAATGTTCCGAATCCAACGTTTGAACAGCTTTCGGCATTTTTAGCGCTCGGCTCAATAGTGGGAGGCATTTTATTGGTATGTGTATTTGCAATCTCAGCGTTTACGCCGCAAATAATGATGGAGCGTCGAGTGGATATTATGACTGCGGTAATAAGCTCAATGCATGCAGTAAAAGAAAATGTCAGCGCCATGGTGGTATGGTGTGGGATCTTAGTGTTTTTGGTGATGCTTGGGTTTGCAACTGGAACGGCTGGCTTTATCGTTATTATGCCGCTACTTGCGTACGCAAGTTGGCATGGCTATATCGCTGTAATTAAAACAAAAGTGCCACGCCACTACGAATAACTAAACACCCTCTATGAATAAACAACCGCAGCATCAACGCGCATTGTTGGTACTGCGGTTGACTTCCTATTTGAACCTGTTATATGTGCTGCAACAACGGCCTAACAGACGGTCAATGTCTTCCGAAAACGAAGTTAGATATCAATGAAACCTATTGATTTATAAGGTTTCTTATTTTTAATCTGTCGTTTTTACTCATTTTAAACCAATCGTATTTTGAGTGTTTCGCAATATATAAAGCGCAATAGGGAAGATTTTTCTGGGTCGCATGATTATGCATATAAGAGGGGATAGCGATGTCTGAGAGCAAAAAACAATTCCATAAAAAACTTGAGCACTGTTTATGCCCACCGGGAGATGGTGTGTTTACAGTAAACACAGCGAAAGAAAGAAAAGACGCGCTAAGACAAAAGCTATATGGACAAACAGAAGGTGTCGATACTCTTTGGAAAACATCGCTAGAACAGCTGGGCGAAAGTGAACATAAAGCGGCAATTCTTGGGATCAGTTCAGATTGTGGCGGTGGTATTTTACGCGGCGCTAACTGGGGTCCATTATTTTTGCGCTCGACATTAATTGAGCAACAGCCGCAAACGAGCGCGTTTGATCTTGGCGATGTGCGTGTTATTCCACATTTACTACATGACAAATATTTAAACGAGAGCACGATCAGTAATTGTCAAAAGGCACTTTATGCTGACCCTGAGAGTGAGTATTACGTCTCACCATTATCTATTACAGAAGATGTGTGTGATGGCTTTTACGAAAATTACCCTGATAAAGGTGTGTTTGGCATTGGTGGTGACCACTCGATCAGCTACCCGTTAACAAAAGCGTATCTTAAAGCAAAGCGTGCTCGTGGTGTAAAAACAGCGATTATCCATTTTGATGCTCACACGGATTTACTTGTTGAGCGCTTAGGTATTGATTTATGCTTTGGCTCTTGGTGTACGCATATCCTAGAGTTTTTACCTGCACCCCATCACTTAGTACAATTTGGGATCCGCTCTAGTGGTAAACCTAAGTCTCATTGGGAGTCTACATTCGGCGTTAAGCAGCATTGGGCTCATGAGATCAGAGAGCGTGGTGCACAAGCGATTGTAGATGAAGTTATTGCACAGCTAAAGGCTGATGGTGTTGAAGAACTTTACGTTAGCTTTGACATTGACGCACTTGATGAAGAGTTTGCTTCTGCAACGGGTACTCCAGAGGCAGGCGGTATGACTCCAGACGAAGCGATGCTAATTCTACAAGCGCTGCGTGGTGAGTTTAAAATCACAGGCGCAGACATGATGGAAATTGCCCCATTTACCGACAGCTCGCTTGTTGGACTAACGAGCTCAGAAACCACGCTTAAAGAAGGCGCTAAGCTGAGTGCGTTTTTAATTGATGCTATCAACAATAGCTAAAGTAACTAAATAGCGCTGTGATAGGCGAGGCCATTCTTGTCTATCACTCATTCGCTTTAGTAAGTTACTCATAACTTGCCTTAACAAAAATCCATTCTATCTCTTTAAAAATTGCTCAACCTTTAAGTTAAGACTATATTATTCAAGTAGCTATGGGGAGAGTTTCATGAAGTGTGCATACTCAGTTGGCCTTTGTATTTTACTGATGAGTTTCAGTGCGCTTGCCTATACGCTAAATATTGTCACTGAGAATTTTCCTGACTTCCAATACCTAAATGAAAAAGGGGAGTTAATTGGACGCTCAGCGGATAAAGTCAGGGCCGTACTTGATGACTCTGGCGTTGATTACACTATTAACGTACTTTCATGGCCAGCAGCTTACAATGCCGCATTAAGAAAAGACGACACCTGTGTATTTTCAACAGCCAGAAATACCATCCGCGAAAATGAGTTTACTTGGGTATTTCCCATTGATACTTTTACCACATCTTTTTATGCGCTACGTGAAAGCAAAATCAAGCTGAATAAATTAGAAGATGCGCAAGCCTATCGAACTGCGGTGATCCGGGATAATTTTAGCCACCAATTTTTAATGGAGCATGGTTTTCAAGAGGGGAAGCAGCTTATTCTGATTAATTCTTTTGATAAGGTTTTTGAACTTCTCAAAACACGAAAAGACTTTGTTGATTTGGTGATACTCAGCGATGCCCAGTTTAGGTTTCGAAGTGCAAAAGAGCAAACGGCTCAGTTACTCGAGCCGGTGTTTACATTAGAGCAGTTTAATACGTCACTTTATCTAGCCTGTAATAAAAATGTTCCCAAGCATATTCTTGAAAAGCTTAAGGACACCTACAACGCGCTTTATGTAGCCAAATAAACTTAGAGAAAACGGGTTATTTTTTTATATCTGGCCACTGAAAGCCGTGGAAGGTATCTAGATACAGTTGCTCCACTTTGGTTCTTGCCCAAGGTGTGCGACGCAAAAACTTGAGACTAGATTTAACGCTTGGATTATCTTTGAAGCAGTTGATATCTACGGCGGCTGCCATTTCTTTCCAGCCTAGCTGCTGTTCAAGTTTTACAATAATTTCTTCTAACTTGATACCGTGAAGGGGGTTATTTGCTTGGGTTGTCATCTTCTACTTCTATATAACTTTAGATATTACGCCTAGTTTACCCTAATTTTATCCGAAATTTCAGGTCTAATTGGTGCACCAGACGCGTCAGCCTTTACCCACACAAGTTTGCCATTGTCTTCGTTGTACTTTTTCGTTGCACAGACAAACAGCATGTCAAACTGTAGCAATAGTGCGCCCTCGCTATATGACTTTCCTTCATACCAACAGACTTGCTTTGGTATTTCTCCATATAACCTCAAATCAGCGGGCGTTGTAGCCAAAACAGGCAGTGAGATCAAATTAACAGCGATTAAACAAATTAAAAACTTCATCAAATTTGGTTTTTTGAACTAGAGTGTTAAATGACTATAGAAGAATAAGGAAAAATGACAATGGCATTAGACCAAAAATTGTTGGATGAGTTGACCTTACTAGCTAGATTTCCAAGACATAGTTTGCATCAGGGGATAAAAATTCATAGCAGTGCGCCTGAAGGTATACAAGGTGCTGCGATGCGGCTATTTGAAAAAGGGGTCATTGACAGCCCCGATGGGGGTTATTTGACTGATCTTGGTCACGACCTTATAGGCCATTTTGATCATGTCTATAGCGCACTGAAATAGAAAACGTTCGTTTGATTGAAAGAGTGATACGCTTAGCATATCACTCTTTTTAATTGGCTTATCGTTTACTAGCCTTATTGTGCGTCTAATTGATTTTCAGGCGCCGCATCAGAAAACGCATTAAGCGTATTACAATATTCGTACACTCGACTGATCTTAGGAAATGCAGTCATATCTACTTTAAAACGCAGTGCATTAAACACTTGTGGTACTAAACAAACATCCGCGAGTGTGGGCTCCGTGCCAAAGCAAAATTGACCTTCGCCTATCATAGGCTCTAGCTTTTTAAAGCCTTCGATAACCCAGTGGCGATACCACTCATTTTTTTGTTCATCAGATGCGCCTAGCTCACTTGATAGATATTTAAGCACACGCAGGTTATCGATAGGGTGGATATCACAGGCTATGGCGTAGCAAAAGTTTCTTACCTGCGCTTTTTGCCAAGGATCTTGTGGTAGCAATGCTTGGCCGGTTTGGGTTTCTTCTAGCCACTCCAATATCGCTAAAGATTGTGCAAGAACGCCATGCTCAGTTTCAAGAGCCGGTAGCAATCCTTGACCATTTTTACTTAAATATGCCTCGCCGCTTTGCTCCGATTTAAGCAAGTTTACAGGGACTAATTCGTGGTCTAATCCTTTAAGATTTAACGCAATACGCACACGATAGGCTGCAGATGAGCGAAAATAAGTATAGAGTTTCAACATAATCTTTATGCTCCTTTAAAGTACTTTTTAATGCCTTTCCAGCAATCAGCATAGTTAGGCTGACGCGCTTTGCCTTCTAAAGCATACTTAGTTGGAGAGATAATGTAACGTGACTCAAACATAAACGCGAGTGTGTTTTCATAGCGCTGCGGTGCAAGCTCTGCATTACTCGCCTTTTCAAATACATCCGCTTCTGGTCCATGTGGAGACATACAGTTGTGTAGGCTCATGCCACCAGGCACAAAACCATGTTCTTTGGCGTCGTATACCCCTTCAATTAAGCCCATAAACTCACTCATGATATTACGGTGATAATAAGGCGGACGGAATGTATTTTCTGCCACCATCCAGCGCGGTGGGAAGATCACAAAGTCTACGTTTGCAACACCTGGTGTGCCTGATGGAGAAGTCAGTACAGTAAAGATTGACGGATCTGGATGATCAAAGCTTACGGTGTTCATTACGTTAAATCGTGCTAAATCATATTTGTATGGGGCGCTATTACCTGTCCATGCAACCACATCAAGCGGAGAGTGCCCAATCTTAGAGCGGAACAGATTACCATTAAACTTTGCAACGAGTTCAAAATCGCCTTCTTTGTCTTCAAAGGCGGCAACGGGGTATTGAAAGTCACGTTCGTTGGTATAGCCATTCGCACCAACAGGGCCTCGCTCAGGCAAAATATAAGGGTGTCCGTAGTTTTCACAAATATAACCACGCACCGTATCGCTTAAAAGCTCGACACTGAATTTGATACCACGAGGGATAACGGCAATCTCACCTGGTTTAATTGCGAGTTTTCCACACTCAGTGTGTAAAATGAGTTCACCTTGCTGCGGGACGAATAACAACTCGCCATCCGCATTATAGAAATAACGACCTTCCATTGATGCGTTAGCAACGTAAACATGAATACCAATCCCGCTTTGGCCATTGGCACTGCCGTTAGCAGCCATCGTCACTAAGCCATCGATAAAATCTGTTTTTTCTTGTGGTATATCGATAGGGTTCCAGCGCAACATGGAAGGGGGCGTAACGGCTTCAGTTATTGGTGCCGTGCGCAATAGGCCATTATCCATCGCTTCATATTCACCTTGTAAAACAGAGGGACGAATACGGTAGAACCAATTTCGACGATTATCAGCACGAGGCGCTGTAAAAGCGGTGGTGTTATATTGCTCTGCATAAAGGTCGTATTTTACTTTTTGCGGTGAAAATTGACCAATAGGTAAAGCGCCCGGCAGTGCTTCACTTTCAAATTGATTACCAAATCCAGTTAAATATTGAAGTTCTTGGCTCATGTGTCTCGACTCCTTTGTGTTTTATAGTAAGATACTCTCATGTGAGAGTATTTTCAATGTTTGTCATCTAGTCGCTCTGTAAAGTAATAGTGACAGTTGGGAGTGTGAAATAATGTCTAAAACTGATAAAAAACTGCTGAATATAAACGACTTTTTGCCGTATCAGCTCGTTTCACTGTCAACAAAAGTGAGCAATGACTTTGCGCACGTCTACGAACAAAAGGGAGAATTAACGCAGCCACAATGGCGAGTATTATCTCACGCAATACAGAAGGAGGGGATCACCGCTAAGCACATTTGCGAACTGGCAAGCATGGATAAATCAACCGTTTCAAGAGCAATTAAGCAGTTACAAGACAGAGAGTTGATTGAGATGTTAGTGAGTCCAATTGATAAACGTGCAAAAACTATTGCGGTGACAGAGCAAGGAAGAGTGCTTTATCAAACGTTAACGCCACTTGCTCTGGCATGGGAAGCTGAGCTACTTAGTTGTTTTAGCGAAGAGCAAAAAGAAAAGTTCGTACAACTTCTGAAATTATTACAGTCTGCAGTAGATAAAAATGAGCTTGGTCAACCGCTTTAGAACAAGCTTTATATAGCAAAGTACCACCAAATGTCGCCTGAGAGATACTATCTCTTACTGTTTTCTCTACTTGATATGATAGTCACATATATCATGTACAGCATGGATATTTCAAATGCACTACTTTTGAGTGAATGATCAGATAGAGAAACGATTAAATAATCAACACCTATGCCTAACATCGTGACTAGAAAGCCGATAAAAGCTTCACGTTTTAACATAATTTACCCATTAGCATATTAATAATCCCTTAATTTTTACATTTAGTATGGTTCATTGCTCAGAAGCAAATGATTTGTCCTGCTCCTATTTTATTTAATATGAGAAATTTATAAAGGCCTAGTTGTGGTTAATTAGGTGGAAAATAACCTTAAGCTGGATTAAATATAAAAAAGGCCAACTTTCGCTGGCCTTTGGGAGATTATCTAATTACGTGTTAGATATTAGAAGTTGTAGCGTACGCCGATCTTGATGCGGTAGGTTGAGTCTTCTGCCTCAAACTTACTCTTATCAAGAGAAGTTTCACCTATAATGTACTTACCTGTAGCTTGGTCAATATCCATTTCAATAACACGGTTAGTACCAAAATCTTGAACATGTACCTTGCCTGCTGAAGAGTCAATCAGATTAAGTAAATTATTAACTACAAAGTAGACCTCACCTTTATGATCTTTCGTAAAGCCCGGAAGCTCCTGAGAAACATACAGATCCATCGTCGTAGTCCAAGGTGATTTTCCTGCACTGCGGTCAACAAAGCCGCCAGCGTAACCCGATAAGCCAAGTTCTTTGTAGTGAGCTAGTACTTCAGCTTCGGTTACACCTTCATAACGAAGTACATTAGGATCGTTAGCTGTTGGAACATAAGCTAGGTAATTCCCGCCTCGCGCTGCACCATATCCTGTAGGCTGAATAAGGTCTTCATTGAAATATCTCTCATCTGTCAAACTTGTCCATCTCGCAATGTGGCTATACGGCGAACCTGAACGACGTTCAAAGAATAGATTGAAATTCGTTTTATAGTTTTCAATGAACTCTGTTGAGTAGCCAAGATTTAGTACAAAGCGGTGTTCAGTTTCATATGTCGAAGTACCAATTTGTGTTTCTTGGTGATCTAAAAAGTGACCATAACGATAGTTACTACGTGCTGTAGAAGAACCACCAGGGTTACCTTCGGTGATATCTTGATGAGTGTAAGACATATCAAACTTAATGCCATTGTCCCACTCTTTAGAAAGACCTGTACTTAAGATAATTGAGCGGCCATTTTCGTCTGCATTAGTGAGCATAATATCCAGTTCTTTTGTGTTATAGAACGGAAGCTCCCCATCAATTGTAGAGTTCACTTCAGCATCTAGACGATTTGCACCATTAAGAAGTCGAGCATTTACCCACTCTGCAGTATTTTCTTTATCAGTGAAGATTGCTGTCGTTGTCCAAGCGAATCCGTCACCAAGACCTGGGATATCAAGTGTTACATCTGCATTTAGCATATATGTCCACTGTGATGGAATGTCGAAGTTAGGATCGATAAAGTTTGAAACTGAACCGTTATTAGCTTGGTTTATACCATCAATTGCTTCAGGTAAAATATTGTTTAGGATGTTATTCGGTGCTACAAAATCCTTTTTACCAAAGTCTTGTCGGCTTATACCGTCATTTGAATATGAGTTAGATATCCAAACGTTAGGATTACCTCCAGCATAACGACCTACGCTACCACGGATAGTTACGTCTTCGTTCATGTAATAAGTAAAACCTGCACGAGGCAACCAAATGTCAGCGCCGTCTAGGTTATAAGTGTTGTCATAACCTGTACTTTGAAATAATTCCTCGTTGAAAGCGGGCTTGTCGTCAGAGCCTAAACGCTCGTAACGAAGACCAAAGCTAAACGCTAGTTCATCGCTGAAGTCCCAACGGTCATTCACGTATAAAGCTAGGTCTTTACGTTTGAACGCAGCTGCGACTTTACTTGGATCATTACCTACACCATTCGAATATGAATAATCTTTTACTTGGCGTCCAGCAAAGTCTTCAAGACTGTCAAACTCGACAACACCTTTAGAACCATCTAGATAAAGGTTTTCAACGTCTAGAATGTCATACTTAATACCGAACTCTAGTGTATGTTCGTCAAGTAGGTAAGTACCGTCAAACTTGAATGTTGTTAGGTCGTTCTCTAGTGAATTTGAATGACGGCTTTCATCTGAACCAAAGCTAATATCACCTTTTGTTCCATCTCCGTCCACATCAATATTAGATATTTTAATATCACCTAGACCTAAAGCGCTATCAAGTGAAATCTGGCCAGTTTCAACGGACTTGCTTGTGAGACTGATTTGTGTTGAGAAATCATCCGTCCAGTCCGAATATAGTGTTGAGCTGAAGTTATTTAGCTTCTCTGATTTATTGTACCAATGAGTACTCAAGCGTAGCTCGTTTGAGCTTTGAGTCATGTTGTTTGTGCGGTTACCTTCATTGAACATATATACGAAGTTTGCTCGGTGATAGTCATTGATATTCCAATCTAGTTTGATGATATATTTTTCATCTTCTAGTTGTGGTTGTGTGTCTGCACCACCAATGTTATCAACACCATATACTTCAGAAGCAATTTTGCGTACTGCTGCTAAGTCGTTTTGTGTGATGTTAGTTTCATTTGCACCAATACCAGATCCCGCTGGGCCCCACTCAATTGATTGAGGAGATTCATACTTCTCGTATGCACCGAAGAAGAATAGTTTGTTTTCAATAAGAGGCGCTCCGATTGAGAAGCCGTAGTTCTCTTCTTCAAACTCTAGTGGAACTTCTTTACCTTCGTTTTTAGGTGTACCTGCCCAGCTGTCAGTCATTTTCTCATAGAAAACGCTACCAGTGATTTCGTTAGTACCAGACTTAAATACCGCATCAACGTTACCACCAGTAAAGCCACTTGATTTAGCATTTGTTGGTGCTACTTGAACTGTTACTTGGTCAAGTGCGTCTAGAGGGAATGGGTTACGCTGTGTTGGGTAACCACCAGAGTTGAGACCGAAGTCATCGTTTAGCGGAATACCATCAACTGTAATAGAGTTTGTTCGCGGGTTTGAGCCTGCGATTGTCATCGCACTGTCGTTACCTGGCTGGATAACAACAAGCGGGTTGTTTCTTACTACGTCTTTAATATCACGGTTGATACTAGGCGTGCTCTTGATTGCATCTGCACCGTAATAAGTGTCGTTTGCAGAGGAGTTAAATAGTACTGGAGTACCAGTAACTACGATAGACTCCATCTGCAATTCGCTTAGCTGCTGGTCGATCTTTTGTGCTTCACCTAGTGATAGGTAAACGTTACGCAGCTCAGCGTCACGGAATTTGTTTGAGTCGATAGTGATGGTGTATGGACCACCAACGCGAAGACCTGATGCGTTGTACGTACCAGTGTCGTTTGTTGTAACAACGCGGCGTGTACCTGTCGGTTCGTGAACGATGATAATCTTAGTGTCTGCAGCTGGATTACCTTGAGGTCCTACAATCTGTCCTTTGATAGACGAAGATGTATCTGCCGCAACCGCCATGCCACTCATGCCTAAACTTGCAGCGATAGCAAGCGTAAGTGCATTTTTGCGAAGTTGGATTTTCATTATGTTGTTTCCCGTGTTAGTAGGTTATTTTAAACTAATGGTTAACTGTTATTTTATTTGCTGACTTCAGTGATGAAACCAGCGGTTTAGAATTAGGATCGAAAATTTGGTTTAATAAGCCAGCTAATCTAATGCCACCTTGTTGCAGCCTAAATTTAATTGTTGGCATATATTTATAAATGTAACCGTAACTTATTTCAGTTTCATTGCTGTTATAAACTTTTTCAGCAATATTATTTGATTCAAGCAACCAATCTGCTGGCGAGCTGTCTAAGTATTCAGCAATTATTTCATTATTTGTGGTTTGAATAAAACGTGTAAATTCGGTAAATGAAAGATTCTCATTTTCGATTAATTTGGTGTCCCAAGTGCTGTGTAAGTTTGAATCACTGCCAAAAAACTTTACTTTAATCATGTTACCGCCACGGTCTTTGGCGCGACCTGCGTGAAACGGTTGATGGCTGTCACCTACAAGGTGAACTAGGAAACGAAATGCAAAACGCTTTTCATCAATTGATTTAGATTCTGATTTTAGCGTATTAATGGAGTAGTAGATGCCATCTAGGATGTGTTTTACTTTTTCTTTGTCATTCAAATCGGCATGAACATGCTCGTGCATTGCTTTTGGGTTGTCGATATTGATGTAATGCCACTTCGCAGATTGTTTACGCCAAAATGTGCTTGGATCCGAACGCATCTCATCTGCCCAATTCGAAATTTCAGCCAGAGAGTCGCCTTCTAATAAAGGTTGAATCGCAACGCGAGTCTGCTCGGTTAAATGTGTTTCAGCCAATTCACCAATGATCCTATGACCATTTTGACCCCAAGCGTGCGCACTTGACGTCGTTATAGTCATCCCCACAGCGAAAAGTAATGACAAGCTTTTACGTAACATTTGTATCTCTTGTAGAAAAGGGAACAATCTTCCCATCCGAAAAGTGAGGCCAATTGTCCGTATTTTTCAACAAAATAAAAGGACTCAATAAGATTCATAATTTCTTGTCAATAAAGTAATAAATTCATTATGTTACGAGTTATTAGTAAAATTACCTATTGCAATGAGTAAAGAAAATTGATCTAATAGCGGTCAAGAAAGGATAGGTTATGCTAATTAGTGATACATAGTAACATTTTGACTGGTAAATCAACAATTGTATCTTTGTTGTTTATAAGCGCATTATTGTGCTGGATTTTAGGGGCTCGATTAATATCGGCAAAGCCGCTCATTCTTGATCCCGTCGTCCAGTACTCAAATACATGCAAAACACGTTCAGTGTCTAATATCAACACGTTAAAAATACATGTCCCGATTAAAAGTCTCGCGTTAGACGTATTAGTTAGAGCGTGTGAAGATGAAGTGGTCACTAGGCAATATGGGCAGGTGAAAGTGTATTGGGGAGGAAGTCTCGCTGAGCAAATAGAGTTTCTTGCAAAGGGGATCGCCGATCTTATTTTAACGAAAGACAACATCATGTCGGCTTTGATGGCTGAATCAACGCATAGTTATAAGCCTGTTATCGGGTATCCGGCTTATTCCGCCTTTTTTATCTCAAACACAGAAAAACCTAAATTATCTAAATCGTATTTCTTAGATAAAAAAATAGGTTTGCTTGACTATCCAACAAGTCGCTCTGGCCACATATTACCAAAAAGTGCGTTTAAAGAGCTAGATATCGATATCAATGCGCTCGATATTACCTATTTAAGCTCGCATCAAGCGCTCCGCGATCGGTTAGCTGCTGGCGAGGTTGATATTATTGCTTCTTATTGGTCCGAAGAAGATGAGCAGCGGTTTTCGAAGAATTACATTACGCCAATTGCAAATAATGTTAGTGGCAGTAAATGGTATTTAAAAATGAACAACAATAACACTGATTTAGCTTGTGCAATGCAGGGAATTATTAACCAGGTGGCTCAATTAAGAACATCTAGTTACTTTGATAAAGTAGATAGATACTGGCAATGTGAAGCCTTACCTTATGGCTTTATCGGAGAAGAAGATGGAAGTTAGCCAGCGTAATATATCCGTTTTTATTGCTTTGGCACTGTTGTTTAGCGGCATTTTCTACATTTCTCAAAGTATTGAAACTAAGCGGGTTTTGAAGCAACAAAAAGAAGCGGTTGCGCTTCGCGTTGCTATTGATATGAATCGTTTACCTGTCGCAGATACTTTTTTACATTATGCAGGTAATGAAACTGAGTTAAGAGAATATATAAACTCACTCAATACTGTGTTAGACGCTCAAGATGCCCGTTTAACTGTTCTTGACATTAATACGTCTGGAGCAGGGCAGGGTGAAAAAAGTGAGGTACTAACATTATCTGCGCCGCACAGAAACTTCTATGTAGCGGTTTCGCTAGATGACACCAAACCAAAATCAGCCTATATTTTTCCTCTGGTTATGGCGTTTATCGGCGTTGCGGTGTTCAACTGGGTGAGAAGAAAAGGTATTGAGGCTAGGGTAAGTTCAAACCAAACGCTAGAAAAGTTACCTGAATTTAAGCTTGTTATTGATTTGTATTCGAAAACAGTAACTACGAATAGAGACAAACTAGTAAGTGTCCAGCTTGCCAACAAACCATTATGCTTCTATTTAGCGCTTGTTGAGTTTTGCGATGTAAATCCCGATACTGTTCTCAATCAAAACAAAGAGATGCCAAAAGAGTTGTTGGAACTCGCTGATAAATACTTTTACCGTTTAGTTGAGCTTGGTCATACTATAAGAAAACGGCCAAATTTCACGAATAGTTTAGAAAAAACATTAAGTGAAATTAGAGCTGCGCTAGATGAGGTGTTAGAAGCATTCCCAGAGAAAAAGGTGTTGTTTTATCCACCAAAAGCACACGGAGAAGGGTCTCGTTCTAAATTACATAGCTACGGACTGAGTGGAGTGAAAAAGTCTGATATTGATATTATTGGTAAATAGAATGGGCTTCTGTAAAGCGGTGAGTCACACCGCTTTACAGGATTGCCTTTTTATAAATCCACTGCCTTTATTGGACTATTCTTTTGGAAATAATCTTTTAAGACCTGTGCATCAGTTAGATCTGTAGCGGTATATTCGGGAAGATGGTTAATTTTTGGATAGCCGTCACCACCAGATGCGTTATAACTATTCACACTCATGCGGTAGGTCTTACCGTCAGTTAATGGCTCGCCCGCTATGCGAACATTGGTTACCTTATCGTTTTTGATATCAAACGTAATATGGT
Organism: Pseudoalteromonas sp. GCY; assembly: GCF_016695175.1. Lineage (NCBI taxonomy): Bacteria > Pseudomonadati > Pseudomonadota > Gammaproteobacteria > Alteromonadales > Pseudoalteromonadaceae > Pseudoalteromonas > Pseudoalteromonas sp. GCY. The sequence continues at coordinate 244,315 of NZ_CP068022.1, read as the reverse complement.
GGAACTGTAAGTAAGCACCAGAGTCGGGTGGGAACTTAGTGACAATGTTTAAGTAATCAATTAGGTCGCTGGCCTTCCAGTCTATATAAGTAATACGATTTTTAAATGGGTGAACTTTTAGCACATCTTTGTAGCTGACATCACCTTGCTCAATACTATCTCGGATCCCGCCACCGCTGATAATGCCAAAGTCAGCTTCAACAGCCGCCATTTGCGCGTTAATGATAAGATCTGCAAGGTTGCTTTGCTTAAATCTAACCGTACTGCGACGCCCATCTAAGAAACTATCAACATATCCCACAGCACCAGCAATTTGAGCTTGTCCTTTTTCTTGAAAAGGCTTTAAAAAAGCAAGCATTTGCGGGTCTTCTTGAATTGTTTCACCAATCACAGAGCCGGCTTTATCTTTTAAGTTTACTGGGATTAAGTTGTAGCTAATCAAAGTTTTGGTATCACCATCTAGTCTAAAAACGGCTTTACCCACATACTTACCCCATTCATGTGCTTGCATAATCCAAACACCGTTTTGATTATCTGGCTTACATGCTTTGCCAGGAGCGAAAGCGGTATCCTCGTTACCATTGTCGTTGACACAGACCGGCTCTTGAGAGTGTCCACCGACTATCAAGTCAAGCATGCCTGTCGGGAGTTGGCGCGCGAGCGTTACATCACCAGGTGCATTGATCCCATGATTGGCACCGTGATAGTGACCCATGTGTGTGACAGCAATCATCATATCTGGCTGATATTTGGCTTTGATCTTAGGAACCCAGTTTTCTGTGGCTGCTAAAGGCTCAATAAAAGTAAGGCCATGAACATGTTTTGGATTGGCAATCTTAACAGTATCAATTGTCGTAAGTCCAAGCACAGCTATGGTCAATCCTGCACGCTCAATAATTGTGTAAGGCTCGTATGCTGGCATTTGATTTGTATTATCAAGAATATTTGCTGACAGTACTGGGAAGTTTGCCCACTCAATTTGTTTGGCTAGTACATCCCGAGTGTTGTCAAATTCATGGTTACCAATTGCCATGGCATCATAACCGAGTTTACTCATTCCTTTAAAATCAGGTTCGGCAAACTGTAAATCAGATTCCGGTACACCCGTGTTTATATCGCCTCCAGAAAGCAATATAACGGCATGTCCAGCTTTTTCGGCATCACTTTTTAATTGGTCAATTAAGGTTTTTCTGGCAGCCATACCATATTCACCTTTTTCATTTTGCCAAAAACGACCATGATTATCGTTGGTGTGTAATACGGTTAAGTATTCTGCTTGTTGCGACTGCTTAGGGGAGGAAAAGTGGCATGCTGATAATAGCAAAGCCGTTGAAAAAATAAGTAAGTTGCGCATAATTTAGAAGCTATTTGATAAATTATGCGCGTATTCTAGAACATTATAATTATTTTAATAGTGCTAACACTCAAAATTGCTATATTTTCTGGCGTTTTGTGCCACCGCGGATACTCTTCTGTCCAGTTCAAACTTTGCTAACTCACATTTTGCATGGTCTGTTTCTATCATCCAGTTTAAAAAGCTCGCTGGCAGCGTGGAGTATGGCTCTCCTGCATGAAGTCCAAAATCGCAGATATCATTATCCTGTTTCATCTATGTGCCCCTGTTGTTCTTTTTGCCATCGCCATGCTAACAAATTGAGTCAGAGATTAAAGAACAATTAGCTAAAACGGATGGTGTTTTTATTATATTTGGTTATATAAGTGTTAAAATTAACGTGGACCACTGCAATACAATGAAGGCGCAACCAGCAAGGTAGAGGCGAAAACGCGTTCTAACATGATTACTACCGATATGAACATAGGCATGTACAATACGACTAATTACAAACAGTAGGGCGAAGATACTGAACCACAAAGTGACGAGTTTCATTGCGAGTGCGGCAAGAGAAACAACAAAAAACAACACGGGAATTTCGAATTGATTAGTAAAGTTTCTGGATGCCAGAATGACCTCTTCAGGCGCATTGTCCAGCGCCATGGTTTTGAACTGATCAAACTGGATCTGTTTCTCTCGTGCAGCTTTAAATCGACGTTTACCCATAATGACCATAATGACTAAGGTCAGCAGAGTTTGTAAAAATAGCGCGGCGAGCAGTAGATAAATGGATGTTGGCATAGGTTCCTCAGTTTACGAAGTGTTACAAAACAAAAAATTTCTATATTGCAAAAGCTTAGTCGAATGACGATGATAGTCTGGTTCCAAAAAGTAATTATCACAATAATGGATTGTTTTATGAAAAAGCTATTCGCAATTAGCACACTTACCTTAGCAGTTTTGACTGGATGTGGTACAACTTCTTCACTCAATTATTCAGACACGACTGAGAATCTTCTTTCAGAGCAACTGGTTGTAAGTCCTAATGATGATAGACAATATCAAACGTTAACCTTGGAAAATGGCATTGAAGTCATTTTGGTATCAGATCCTTCTGTATCGAAATCAGCGGCAGCGCTGAGTGTTGGCGTTGGTCTACTACACGATCCTATGTCTCAGCAGGGGATGGCGCACTATCTTGAGCATATGTTATTCCTTGGTACAGAAAAGTATCCAGATAGCAAAGGTTATTCTGAGTTCATGACCAAAAACGGTGGAGCACACAATGCTTACACTTGGCTGGATATTACTAATTATATGTTCAAAGTGAACAACGATGCCTATGACGAGGCGTTAGACAGATTCTCTGATTTCTTTAAATCTCCAAAGCTTTACCCTGAGTACACAGAAAAAGAAAAAAACGCAGTAAACGCAGAGTGGTCTATGCGTCGTGAAATGGACTTTTTTGGTCAATTTAAACTTGCACGAAACATGATGGGAGAACATCCAGCTAACCGCTTTCTTATTGGTAACTTAGAAACGTTAGGTGATAAAGAAGGTAGCAAACTACATCAAGAGACCGTTGCTTTTTATGATAAGTACTACTCTGCGAATATCATGAAGTTAGCCATGATTTCTAACGAGCCGATTGAGCAGATGGTGGCAAAAGCGAAAAAGCACTTCACGACAATTAAGAATAAAAACATCGAGAAGCCAGAGGTTAAACAATCGCTTAACTTCGATAACGTTGGGCAAAAATTAGTCCATTATAAACCAAACGAAGACGTAAAAACGTTGCAGCTTGATTTCACTATCAAGAACAACTCAAGCGCGTTTGCGGTTAAACCGAATTATTTCATTACATACCTTCTAAGTAATGAAATGGCTGGCAGCCCTGCTCAAGTACTAAAAGATAAAGGCTTAATCTCATCGTTAAGTGCATTCGCGACACCAAATAGTTATGGCAACTACGGGACATTGCAGATTGATATTCAGTTAACCGATGAGGGCTTAAAGCAACGCGAGTTAATTACAGGTACGGTACTTGATTATATCGATATGATCCGTGATAAAGGCGTCGATAGCCGTTACTTCAAGGAAATCCAAACGTCGCTAAATAATCAATTTAGATTTTTAGAAAAAGGCGATGAGTTTGGTTACGTCAGTAACCTTGCGGATAGCATGCAGCATTACCCAATGAACCACGCTATCAATGCGAGCTACTACTATGCGCAGTTTGATGCTGATGCTGTTAAGGCCGTCTTGAAGCAATTAACACCTGAGCAAATGCGGGTATGGTATATCAGTAAAGGTGAACCTACTGATGCAAAACTACACTTCTATGATGGTGAATATCAGATTGTAGACTTAAAGCGTAGTGATTTTGATAAATGGAAAGAAGAAGCAAATTTCGATTTAGCACTTCCTAGTGTAAATACCTTGCTACCTGAAAACTTCGCACTGAAAACATCTGCGGATGATGCGAAAAAGGGCGTTCAGAAGGTTATTGATGCTGATGGCGTAACGGTTTGGCATGCTGCGAGTGAGCGTTTCTACCAACAGCCTAAAGGTAGTCTGAAAATTTACGTCAATAACCCAAGTGCATTAAAAGACATCAAAACTGAGGTTGCACTGTCGATTTGGGCTGACTTATACCGCTTGGATAAAGCAAAGTTAATGACAGAAGCGAGCATAGCGGGTATGCATCTTGGGCTGACTCCTGCAAATGGGATAATGCTAGATATTTCAGGTTTTACTGATAAGCAAGCTTTATTGATAAAGGATGCGCTCTCTGGCGTACGTATAGAAACGAATAAACGATCATTTGACCAAGCCATTGATCGTTACGTACGTGGCATTAAAAACCAAGAAAAAGAATTCCCATTCAGACAAGCTTTCGGTGTTTATCAAAAACTTATCCGTTCAGGAAGTTATGATGATTCTGCATTGATATCAGCAGCTAAATCTTTGACTCTGGCCGACTTAGATAAAGTGCAAGATCAAATTCTGACGAATAACCAAGTTCGTGTTTTTGCCTATGGCAACTACGACAAAGCCGATTTGCAAACAGTAAAAGAGACGCTCGACAATGCGCTGCCCAAACGCCAAAAAGTGACTGAGTACGCACGTGCTAAATATTGGCAACCAGAGCAAAAGCAGACACTTGTATGGCAGCAAGACATTGATGTTGCCGATGTTGCTGTGATCGATTTTGCAGTGCACCCAATCAAAGGCTATGCGCAAAAGGCGGCGGCGATGGTGCTTCAAGGGCACTTAAGAACGGCGGCATTTGAACGTCTGAGAACCGAAGAGCAGCTAGCGTATGCGGTTGGTGCAACGAGTGTCGCTATTGACGAATATTCAGCGCTAGGCTTCTATATTCAAACACCGGTAAAAGATGCTAAAAGCATGCAAGCTCGCTTTGACGCGTATAAAGATGAATACGCTAAAGACTTAGCCGCGTTAGACGGGGCAACGTTTGAGCAGTTAAAAAATGCAGTGTTAGTCTCATTAACCGAAGAGCCAAAAAACCTTTCTGAAGAACTACAACCATTAATAGGCGATTGGTTCAAAGAAAATATGGCGTTTGACTCCGAAGCTAAGTTAATCGCTGCAGTTAAAGCGGTCACATTAGAAGATATTAAAGCGTACTATCAGCAAACTGTAATGAACACCGATGCTGCTAGATTAAATATTCAATTACGCGGTGCTAAGTTCCAAGCTGAGCCGTTTGCAGATTTACCGAAGCAAACTAAGCTAGACTCAGTTGAGCAAATGTATAAAAACGTCAAGTTCCAACAGTAACCTGCCGGTATTTCAGTAGCAATTAAAAGCTGGGCAAATTTGTTTCCCAGCTTTTTTATTCGCTTATGTAAATGCTAAAGTTCCTATGGAAGTTAATTATGATATTTTTGGAGGCAGAATGACGATAGCGACGGGAGAACGGATCTTTTTAAGGAAAGCAACTTTAAATGATGCCGGCTTCTTACTCAGGCTTTTGAATCAAAAAAGCTTTATCGATAACATCCGCGATAAAGGCATACAAACGCAACAACAAGCTGAGGAGCATATCGAGCAAGCTTACCTTATTCCCTATCAAATTGGTAAGCCAGCAGCTTACATTGTTGTAGAAGCAAGCAGCAATACTAGTATTGGGTTGTGTGGCTTATATCAAAGGCCTTTTTTTAATATTCCAGACTTAGGTTATGCGCTTTTAGATGAGTTTACCGGAAAAGGCTATGCGGCTGAGGCTGTTAGGTTACTTATGGAATATGCTAAATTAGAACAAAGCTACACCAAGTTAGGTGCTATTACATTAGAAAGTAACCGTAACAGCATTAACCTACTTAGCAAAGTGGGATTTAGTCGTATTGGTAAAATAATAATTGATAATGACTTAACACCTGTAGTGGTGTTTGAGTGCCAACTATAAATGCAGACTTATTTGTGCAGTTAGTTGGTTAAAGTTTTTTTGATGTGCAGATACAAGAGCACTAAAGCCATCCTGCTCAAGCGTTGTTTCAAATTGGAATGGTTGCACTTGAGTTAGTTGATAGCTCCCTTCTTTGTATTGGTAAAGATACCAAGTCCCACTCATCACAGCGCCTTTTTCAAAGTGCCCTGCAAACTCGTTAATTTCTACAACGAGGCGTTGATGTTCTTGCGTGTTGCGATAAACCTTATCGCTTTTAATTGCAGTGGTTTTATTGGTTGCATTTAACGCGTTTACTAAATTCCAAGTCAGCATATCGGAAGGTGGCTGAGCCCAAAAATGAAAATTAGCGATATTTACTTTGTTCTCTGGTTGATATTGCACTAAAGCTTGCTGATCAAACAATTCAATCAACTGCACTTTATCAACCAAGAGAACGTGATTGAGCTCAACTAGCTTTTCGTCAGCGACACTCTTTGCTTCTAACTGATAATAACTAACCGGCTGCGATGGATTCGTTATACAGCCCGTTAAACAAAATAAAAGCAAAAATGTCGCTAAGCCAGTCTTCATCTATTTTTTCCTTGGGAGTGGATCTGTACCGCTCTCTTTATTGAAAATAAGCATATTCGGTTGCTCATTCAACCCTTTAGAAATAGGCTTTAAGCGATTTGACAAACTTTCAAGTTCTTCAAGGGTATTACTAAGTTGATCCATAACACCTGAACCTTTTTGGTACTGAGTCATGGTTTGCTCAAATTGCTTCAAGCTTGATGTGAGCTGGCTTAACGTATCTTTTAAGCTCGTTAAATTACCGCCAACCTTGTCTGTTATATTGTTATTATTGATAGACTCTACGAGTTGATTCATTTCCATTGCTAGTAACCTGTGTTGCTGAAGGGCACCTTCTAGTTCCTTAACAGTTGTTTCAAGAGGTAACCCATTTAACTTGTTCAGTAAGCTTGTGACCTGTTCAGAAAGTGCTGTAATACCGCTCGGAACGCTAGGTAATACTGGATAAATAGTCGTTTTGTTTGAACTAACGACTTCTGCACTTGGATAAAAGTCTAACTCTATATATACCGCACCTGTTAACAAATTGCCACTTTTTAGTGACGCTCTAAGGCCGCTGCTAATCCATTTGTCTATATTTTCTGACCAATATGTTTGTGCAAGCTGTGCATCTTCGTAAATGCGGCCGTACTCAATTTTAACCAATACAGGCACAGAAGTGTTATTTTGTTGAAAGTATAAAGGTCTATCGTCGCTAACACCAGTCGCAGGAACTTGCTCTATCGTACCAATTCGCATACCTCTATATTCAATTGGTGCGCCAGCTCGAAGTCCTCGAATTGATTGCTCAAACTCAATGAGATAGTAATCAAAGTGATCAAAACGTTGCTCTAAAGCCATTGCAAAGTTTTTGTGTAAGGCGTAGGTTTTGTTTTCGAGCGCCGCAGTGCCGCTTGGCATAGTTGGTGGATAGTCAACAGAAATCCCGCCCTTGATCATCTTTGCTAGCGATCCTGTCGACACTTCAACACCTTCCGTTGATAGTTTAAAATCAATGCCGGAACTAATCCAGAAAATAGCGTTGTCTGTGATAAGGGTATCGTATGGCGAATAGATAAAAATACCATATTCCATTTTTAAGCTTTCGACACTAAAGTGCGCAGACTCAACCTGACCCACTTTATAATTGCGGAAAAAAATACTGGAGCCAACGTCTAATACTTCAGCATCTGAAGCCACGAGTTGGTAGCGCTTTCCTTGCACCTCTGAGCCAATTAATGCAGGTTCATCCATTAAGGTGAATATGCTCGAACGTGTTTTTGCATCACCAGGGGAGAGCTCTATATATACTCCAGAGAGTAGCGTATTCATGCCTGAGATGCCGGATTCATCAATTCTAGGTTTTACTACCCAAAAAGAAGAGTCTTCAGCCAATAAATCACGGTAGGGTTGTAAAATCCTAACTTTTGCAATCACTGCATTTTGCGCTAACTCAAGCTTTAATGACTCGACTAACCCGACCTTAACGCTTTTTACTCTCACTTCAGTTTTGCCGGCAATAATGCCATCTGCGTCAGTCATTTTTATAAAAATAGTGTGGCCTTTATTTGCCTGATGTTGATATAACATCCAGCCTGTGATGAGCAACGCGATAATTGGAATAATCCATATCACTGAAAACTTTGGTTTGTCTTCTATATCAGCTTGAGTAGTCATTGATTATTTTTATCCCACAATAATCTTGGATCAAAACTATTAACGGCTGCGATTTGGCAAAGCACCATCAAAGTAAAAAACACGATACCAATTTCCGGTTCGACATTTAGCACCGTACCGAGCTGCACCAGAGATACTAAGATAATCACAACAAACACATCAATCATGGACCAACGGCCAATGAATTCGAGCAAGCGGTACACTTTTGTTGCTGTGATTGGGTCTTTGGGTTTTTTAACTCGTACAAGTAAGTAACTCAATAGTAACGCTTTTGCGATAGGAATACATATACTTGCGAGAAAAATAAGTGTTGCTACGGGATAAGAACCGGCTTCCCAAAGCACTTGAACGCCTGAAAAAATCGTCGCAGGCGTATGGAGCCCGAGACTAATGGTATCCATGATGGGTAGAAAATTAGCAGGTACAAGTAGCACGACGCTGGTGAGCATCCAAGCTAAGCTTTTTTGCGTTGATTGAGACTTTCGGTATTTTAGTTTGGCGTAGCAGCGCTGACACTTTTCACCTTCACCCAAAAAGCCACAAACTTTGCAACGTTTTAGCGTGGAAGATAAATTTTTTGGCTCGACCAAGTGACGATTACATTGAGCCTGATTACGCCACATGTACTCGTGATCAAAAAGTGAGAGGGCTTCAATAAAACACAAAACGAACAAAATATAGGCCCAAAACCCAAGACCCATCTCCAATTCAGCGAAAGACATTAATTTAAAAGCGCTCACGAGCACGGCCACTAAAAATATATCTGTGAGATTAAGCGGTTTCAGTGCTGAAAGTAATTTTGCTAAATGGCGGGCATTGTGCGCATTGATGATTTGCCAATACTCGGTGTGTGCAAGTAGTAGCAACGAGCATACGGCAACAGGCATAACTAAAATAGTGAAGGCAAATAATCCAGCTAGAAAATAGCTGTAATGTTCAGCTAACAATATGAGCGCTTGCCAGAGGCTCACAACTTGAGTGATACCGTGTTGTGTGTAGGAAATAAAGTCTGGAAATAAGCTTGCGAATAAAAATAGTAACGCAGAAAAGCTGAAGGCTTGTACTAATTGGTTTTGGTGTCCTTGTACATGACACAACACGCACCGACAGTTTGGGCACACCGCACGCTTTTGGGACTCGATAGCGTCTATTTCAACAAGCGTATCGCATTCAGGGCAAGCTGTAATCACACAAAAATCCGTTGATTTCCTTTTATGCTAGTTTGCTTGATGCGCCCAAATTTATCAATGTTAATCAAATACCGCGACGGTTTGGCGGCTTAGGGCGAGCAGCTTGCCATTTTGTGACCAAATTTTAGCATCTTCAATACCATAACCATTTTGGCTATGGTGGGTCACGGCTTCAAAGCCCAGCCAAGACTCTGAGTCGAGTGAAATTTCACACAAAAATTCTATGTACCAAGACATACTGCTGGCGGGGCTTGGCGCTTTACACATCTGGAGTAAGGTTGGCGGCCATGAATCAGCAAGAGCTAGTGTATGTAGTTCATTTACCGATGTAGTTTGTGATTTAAATCGCATCCAGCCACCCAGATTTGAAGATGGTGCGCCTGAAAATGGCAAAGCCCCTTGCTGGGCATTGAGCGCGACATGTTGGAAAAATGCAGGCATCACACCTTCTTGGTATGGAAGAACTGCCTTTGGATTAACACCTGAAAGAGTAGGGCTATCCGCATTTGCAACTTGGATAGCGGATGCTCTATCCTTGCCAAAGCACCCGATAGCAATAAGACAAACCTCACCTGACTGGATCAGTTGGGTTTGCATTTGGGTTGCATTTTTGCCGCTACGCAAAATGGTTGTTGCAACTGTAAATGGTGCGCCTTCTAGCAGTGGTCCGACAAAATTTACGCTCACGGAGAGCAGTCGACGAGGCTCTGTCAGTTGATGCTTCATACTTTGTACCGCTATCGCTGCAGATAATCCTCCAAACGCAGTACGGCCTTGACACCAACTTGCAGGAAACGTCATTTGTGTTTGCGCTTGCTGTAAATGCTCCGACTGAATAATTTCATCAAATGTCATGTTGTCATTTCTCATTATTTATTATGTTGCATTTAGCATAACTGGTCTAACCAGGTAATCAAGCGTCAAATACATCGTATTTTCTTCTTCACTTGTTTCAAAATAAGCAATTAATGGTGCTTTTTTGATCGAAACGTTCGAAAAGCAAAAAAAATTCAATTTTTTTCATTTTTTTTTAGTTGTGACGCTTGAATTACAAATCGGTGACCTTATTTATCAAAACAACTAACTGAACAACGAATTTTGAAGTCGGAGATGATTCATGGGTAAAATTATTGGAATCGATTTAGGTACTACTAACTCTTGCGTAGCGGTACTTGATGGTGACAAGCCGCGCGTTATTGAAAATGCTGAGGGCGACCGCACAACTCCTTCTGTTATTGCATTTACAGATGATGGTGAAACACTAGTCGGTCAGCCAGCAAAACGCCAGGCCGTGACTAACCCTAAAAATACACTTTACGCGATTAAGCGTCTAATTGGTCGTCGTTTTGAAGATGAAGAAGTACAGCGTGACCTTAGCATCATGCCTTTCAACATCGTAAAAGCGGACAACGGTGACGCTTGGGTTGAAGTACGTGGTGAGAAAAGAGCTGCACCTCAGATCTCAGCTGAAGTTCTTAAGAAAATGAAGAAAACAGCTGAAGACTTTCTTGGTGAACCAGTAACAGAAGCTGTTATCACAGTTCCTGCATATTTCAACGATTCACAGCGTCAAGCAACAAAAGATGCTGGTCGTATCGCAGGTCTTGAAGTTAAGCGTATTATCAATGAACCAACAGCAGCAGCACTTGCTTACGGCATGGATAAAAAGCAAGGCGACAACGTTGTTGCAGTATACGACTTAGGTGGTGGTACATTCGATATCTCAATCATCGAGATTGATGAAGTTGAAGGCGAGCACACCTTTGAAGTACTAGCAACCAACGGTGACACTCACCTAGGTGGTGAAGACTTTGATAACCGCGTTATCAACTACCTAGTTGCAGAATTTAAGAAAGACCAAGGCATCGACCTAAAAACTGACCCGCTAGCGATGCAGCGTGTTAAAGAAGCGGCTGAGAAAGCGAAAATCGAGCTGTCTTCAGCACAGCAAACTGAGGTAAATCTACCTTACGTTACTGCTGATGCAACAGGTCCTAAGCACATGAACGTTAAGCTAACTCGTGCAAAACTTGAGTCACTAGTTGAAGACTTAGTTGCGCAATCAATCGAGCCGCTAAAACGTGCACTTGCTGATGCAGACCTTTCTGTAAGCGACGTAAATGACATCATCCTAGTTGGTGGTCAAACACGTATGCCACTGGTACAGAAAACAGTAGCTGAATTCTTTGGCAAAGAGCCACGTAAAGACGTTAACCCTGATGAAGCGGTAGCAGTTGGTGCTGCGGTTCAAGGTGGTGTACTTGCGGGTGACGTGAAAGACGTACTATTACTTGACGTTTGTCCTCTGTCTCTAGGTATTGAGACTATGGGTCAAGTAATGACTGCGTTAATCGAGAAAAACACGACTATCCCTACTAAGAAGTCGCAAACTTTCTCAACAGCAGAAGACAATCAGTCTGCAGTAACAATTCACGTACTACAGGGTGAGCGTAAGCGTTCAAGCGATAACAAATCTCTAGGTCAATTCAACCTAGAAGGTATCCGCCCAGCGCAGCGCGGTGTGCCACAAATCGAAGTTACCTTTGATGTGGATGCTGATGGTATCTTACACGTGTCTGCGAAAGACAAAGACACAGGTAAAGAGCAGAAGATCACAATCCAAGCTTCTTCAGGTCTAAGCGATGAAGAAGTAGAAAAAATGGTACGTGATGCGGAAGCAAACGCCGAAGAAGATAAGAAGTTTGAAGAGCTAGTTGGCGTTCGTAACCAAGCTGATGCACTTGTTCATGCTACACGCAAGCAAGTAGAAGAAGCGGGTGACGACCTTCCAGCTGACGACAAGACAGCAATTGAAGCTGCACTTGGCGAGCTAGAAACAGCAATTAAGAGCGATAGCAAAGACGAAATCGAAGCTAAGACACAAGCACTTGCAGAGAAATCGCAAAAGCTAATGGAAATCGCTCAAGCTAAAGCGCAAGCTCAACAAGCAGGCGGTGACGCAGGTGCCCAACAAGGTTCAGCGAAAAAAGACGACGACGTAGTTGACGCTGAATTTGAAGAAGTTAAAGACGACAAGTAATTGTAGGTCTTGAAGGAGGGCGCGCTGGCTGTATGGCTTGTCGCGCCCTACGTGTTTATAAATTAGACTGTTGTCTGGCATTAATTTGCGAGCGACAGAACTCAGCAGAGTTTGCAACGACATAAGTTGCCAAGAAAGAGTAGTGTGATAAAAATGTCTAAACCTGACTATTATGAAGTATTAGGTGTTGCAAGAGACGCCAGTGAACGTGACATTAAAAAGGCGTATAAACGTCTTGCAATGAAATATCACCCAGATCGTACTGCAGGTAACACCGAACTCGAAGCGAAATTCAAAGAAGTAAAAGAAGCTTACGAGATATTGACTGATAGTCAAAAACGCCAGATGTATGATCAATACGGCCATGCAGCTTTCGAACAAGGTGGTGGTGCTGGTCATGGTGGATTTGGCGGCGCTGGCGACTTCGGCGATATTTTTGGGGACGTATTCGGTGATATCTTTGGTGGCGGTGGTGGCCGTCGTCAATCAAGACAACAGCGTGGCGCGGATTTAAGATATAACCTTGAGTTAAGCCTTGAAGAAGCGGTACGTGGTAAGCAGGTTGATATCCAAGTACCAACTTGGGTGAGCTGTAAACCATGTGATGGTAGTGGTGCGAAAGCAGGTTCTAAGCCTAAAACTTGTACAACCTGTCATGGTGCAGGTCAAGTACAAATGCGCCAAGGTTTCTTTGCTGTACAGCAAACTTGTCCAACTTGTCAGGGCACAGGTCAGATCATTTCAGATCCATGTAACAGCTGTCACGGACAAGGCCGTGTGGAGAAAACGAAGACACTTAACGTTAAGATCCCAGCAGGGGTTGATACGGGTGATAGAGTACGTTTGTCTGGCGAAGGTGAAGCGGGTGCGCATGGTGCTCCAGCCGGCGACCTGTACGTACAAGTGAGTGTAAAAGAGCACCCAATCTTCGTACGTGACGGCAACAACTTGTACTGTGAAGTGCCAATTAGCTTTACAACGGCAGCACTCGGTGGTGAGATTGAAGTGCCGACCCTAGATGGCCGCGCAAAACTGAAGATTCCATCGGAAAGTCAAACGGGTAAAATGTTCCGTATGCGTGGTAAAGGCGTGAAATCTGTGCGTAGCGGTGCGGTAGGCGACTTAATTTGTAAAGTTGTCCTTGAGACGCCAGTAAACTTAAACGAGCGTCAAAAAGAGCTTCTGCAAGAGTTTGAAGAGTCTATGGGTGAAAACAACGGTAAGAACCGTCCTAAGGCACAAGGCTTTTTTGACGGCGTTAAGAAGTTCTTTGATGACTTAACTAAGTAACTTAAGCTTATTGAAAATGCCCGCTACGATAGCGGGCATTTTTGTTTTGACGGATGATAGCTCTTATCGTAAGGCGATAGCATAAGCGTTTGTTTCTTGGTATAACAGAAATCAACATCTGCTTAAAAGGAGTTTGTAATGACACCTGCAATTAACCTACTTAAAAAGGCGAAAGTGGCGTTCCAAGTGCTGCAATTTGAGCATGACCCTAACGATCACGACTTTGCTAATGAAGCGGCGAAAAAGCTAAACCTAGACCGAGAAAAAGTGTTCAAAACCCTGCTGATTGACGTTGATGGTAAATTGCATGTAGCCGTTTCTCCAGCGACGCAACAAGTGGATTTAAAAGCCTTTGCTAAAGCGTGTAAGGGGAAAAAAGCACAGCTTGCAGATCAACAGAACGCGCAAAAGGTAACCGGTTATTTAATAGGTGGTATAAGCCCGTTTGCGCAGAAAAAACAGCTGCCCACGTTACTTCACGAGAGTGCTTTAGCATATGAGCAAATTTATGTTAGTGCAGGCAAACGGGGAGTTGAAGTCGTTGTTTCACCTGCTACGATAGAACAGCTATGTAAAGCAAAAATCGCACTGTTTTAATGGCAGTGCTGGTTTTAAAAACCATCTTGATTATAGATAAAATGTCAGTCTAGAACTGCTAAGGCTGTCAAAGCTCCTCGTTCACTCCTATTTTCCCCCCTAAGAACAGTAATTTACTTTTTTCGACTTACAGCTGTAAGCCATTAATTTCGCAGTCATTTATATTAATCACTCGATAACTCAGTAAAAAAGCCGTTAAAAAGTTAAGTAGAGTAATTGATCTAAACGAATTTTTATGCCGTAATGTAGGTATATCTATCTGGTCGGATGAGTTAATTATGAGCCTAAGAACGAATTTAAGAAAGATCCTCCCAAGCATTTCAATCACAGAACAAGAAGCATTAGATGCCGGTGATGTTTGGTTAGAAGGGTCAATTTATCAAGGTAAGCCTGACTTTTCGGCGCTTCGTGCTGTACCTGAAGCTAAGCTAAGTGCAGAAGAGCAAGCCTTTTTAGAAGGTCCAGTTAAAGAATTAATGGGTATGATCGATGACTCGGAAATTCAAAATGGCAAACACCTGCCAGAGCATGTGCTTGAATTTTTGAAAAAAGAGAGATTTTTCTCTTTGATCATTCCAAAAGAATACGGCGGTCTAGAGTTTAGCCCTTATGCAAACTCAACGATTGTAGGTACGATTGCGACTAAATCCTCTGCAGTAGCGGTAACGGTGATGGTTCCTAATTCACTAGGTCCGGGTGAGTTATTGTTACATTATGGTACTAAAGAGCAGCAAGCGCACTACCTTCCTCGTTTAGCAAACGGTCGTGATATTCCGTGTTTCGCGCTAACAAGCCCTGAAGCTGGTTCCGATGCCGGTGGTATTCCGGATCAAGGTATTGTTAAAAAAGGCATGTACAACGGTGAAGAAGTACTTGGTCTTGAAGTAACATGGGACAAACGCTACATCACGCTTGCGCCGATTGCGACCGTACTCGGTTTAGCCTTTAAAGTATTAGATCCTGAGGGGTTACTAGGCGGTAAGAAAGAACTAGGGATCACCTGTGCGTTAATTCCACATGACCATCCGGGTGTACAACTTGGTAACCGCCATGACCCTATGGGGATACGCTTCTATAATGGCACGACGCGTGGTGAAAAAGTCTTTATCCCAATGGACTTTATTATTGGTGGCCAGAAGAATATCGGTCGCGGCTGGCAGATGTTGGTAAGTTGCTTAGGTGCTGGACGTGGTATTTCATTACCAGCGCTAGGTGTATCAACTAGCCAAGTAGCACTGAAATCGGCATCTGAATATGCTGCGGTACGTGAGCAATTTGGTCTCTCGATCGGTCAGTTTGAAGGTATTCAAGAAAAGCTTGCAGATATTGCAGGTAAAGCGTACATGCAAGAGGCGATGCGGGTATTAACAACAGAAGGTTTAGGTATGGGTCTTAAGCCATCGGTAGTAACAGCAATTGCAAAATACCACATGACAGAAACTGGTCGTGACGTATTGGACTCTGCGATGGATATTCTAGCAGGTAAGGCTATTCAAAATGGTCCTCAGAATACCCTTGCAAGCGGTTATGTTGCCCAGCCAATAGCGATTACCGTAGAAGGTGCAAACATCCTGACGCGTAACTTGATGATCTTTGGTCAAGGTGTAATGCGCTGTCACCCATATCTACAGTCGATGGTTGAGTCTATTCACAGCGAAGAGAAAGATGCCGACAGTAAATTCCGAGGTATTTTGACAAAAACAGTTAGCTATAGCGTTGGCAACAGCTTACGTGCTTTCAAATATGGCCTAATGCCTTTTACTGCTGATGCAAAATCACCATTACCTGAAGTGCGTGCGTATGAAAAAGCCGCGCATAGATTAGCAGCTAAGCTTGCGGTATACGCAGACTTTTCATTGCTCGTACTAGGTGGAAAACTGAAACAAGCAGAAATGCTGTCAGCACGCCTTGGTGATGTAATGAGTCACTTGTATGCAGCGATGGCTTCAATCAAGTACTATGAGCAAAAAGTGGCGGTAGCAGAGCGTGAGCAAGCAGCACCTTATTTCCATTATGCGACAAGGCATGCACTTATCAGTGCAGAAGAAGCGCTACATAAATTCTTAGATAACTTCCCGGCAAGTGGTACTCGTAAATTTATGCGTGTGATCACGATGCAGTTTAGTGGCAAACAAATGCCTAAAATTAATGATGATATGATCAGAGAGTTGGCCGCCGCAGCGCAAATGGATACGCCAATTAAAGCGCAGCTTACTCATCTTGTGAAGCCTACCGCAGGTGATGGTCATGATATCAATGAGCAAGCATATAAAGCTAAGATGGGTTGCCTTGACCTGCTTGCCAAAGTTAAAAAAGCAGTTCGCAAGCGCGAGATCCAACCTGGTGTTCGTTTCGAGCAAACATTAGATAATGCACTCGTTGGTAACCTTATCAACGAAGAAGAGTACGCAAAACTGGTTGATTACAACCGCAAGCGTGAAAAAGCAATCCGAGTGGATGAGTTCGACTTCGATTTAAACTTGTTAGATGAACAAAGCGCGAAAGAAACAGTCAAGCAAGCCGTGAATGAGTAAGTTAAACAGATAACTTTTCTGTAAAAGTAAAAGCCCTTAACCAATTGGTTAAGGGCTTTTTCATGTTGGGTAAAGATAATAACACCAGCTATAATTATCGAGCACTGTATAACGGTTTGCTTATTATACCAATTTGTCCTAATACTTGCTCAATTTGATGGCGCATATCTGACGCTAACAGCGTTAAAAATTTCTTATTTAGAACAACTAAATAGCAAAATTTTTGCCTAGTTATCGACAAGATTTTCTCGCCTCAAAATAGATCACTTAATTAAGCAAATTGGTATTCGTAATAGTAAGTAAAGGGTTGTACTGTGTTTAAGTAACCTGAGTTATACAATAAAAAAATTGGCTATTTATTGAACATCTCCCAGGTTAAATAACAAAAAGGTGTAACACAGTGAAAATAAGTATTCCAAGCGATGTAATTTCTGCGCCTATGTCAACACAGCAAGAGCAACAATTATGGAGCGGTTGTGGTGATATGTTATTTATCAATCATGATGCTGGGAAGCTTGCAATTAAGCGCACTAAAGTGCCTAATGACATTGCACATCGGCGGATTGCACAATCTTCAGTAGCGCTTGCGCGTAAAGCTAAGTCTTATCAAGTAGAACGTCATTTTTACAAACATCATGCATGCGAGTTACTTTCACCTTGCAATACACCTAGCTATTTAGGAGAAGGGGTGAGTGAAGGGATGGACTACATCGTCTTTAGAGACTTCTCAACTCAAGGTTTTTCGCAAACTGCTAACCCGTCCGAGTCACAAATATTAGCGGTGATAGGGTGGTTAGCTAAATTCCATGCTCACTTTTTACAAAGCCCTGCAGAACATGTGTGGGAGCAAGGAAACTATTGGCATCTGGATACACGACCAGATGAGCTTGAGCGAATGCAGCACAGTAGCATTAAACAAGCGGCACCGCGATTGCGAGATCGTATCAAGAATAGCCATTGGCATACTTGGATCCATGGCGACGCCAAGCTTGCTAATTTTGCCTTTAATGGCGACCAAGCACTGGGATTCGATTTTCAGTATGTCGGAAAGGGTATTGGTGTGTCAGACTTAATGCTGTTTATTACGTCTGTATTAGACGAAAAAGAACAGCTCCTGCATGCCGACGAGTATCTCAAGTTGTATTTAGATATGTTGAGAATAGAATTATTAGGCAAAGCAGCCTCTATTGATATCGCTCAGATCCTTTCTGAGTGGGAGTCGTTGTGGCCTGTAGTGTGGGCTGACTTTTATCGTTTTCTGTTGGGATGGAAACCGGACCATGTAAAAATCAATGATTACATGAAATTTCAAACGGAAATTGCATTACAACAGGGATAATAAATGGTCATAGCCTTATTCAGTGCGTTAAATTGGGCTGTATTTGATTTTTTACGAAAAAGGCTAGCGAGCCATTATTCAGCCGCGCAAATGTCGGTGATATTTAGTCTGCTAGTCTTACCTGCATACATAGGCTATTGGTTGGTTGTTGACAAACAACTCCCAAGTTCTGCTTATCTAGTGCCTGCGATAGCTAGTGGAATTTTGGCTGCAATTGGTAGCGTAAACTTTATTCAGGCGCTTGCGCTCGGACGAATGGCGGTGATCCTGCCTCTGTTATCCATCACACCAGCACTTGCAGGCGTATTCGCTTGGCTGCTGCTTGGAGAGCCTTTAACTACACTGCAGTCAATGCTGATCGCTGCGATTGTTCTCGCTTCGTTTTTGTTGCAAGGAGGCAGATTCTCTTTTCAAGAGCCTGGTGCAAAACAAGTTGCAATCACCTCTTTTTGCTGGGGGCTTTGTATCGTGTTCGATAAACAGGCTTTGCAATACAGCTCGCTCTCTTTTCATGCTGGGTTTCTAACCTTTATGGTATTTTTTGTTAATCTAATCTTGTTACGACCACAGTTTAAAAATCAAAATTTCCGCGCACATTGGTTACTCTGGGCTATTTCTTCAGTGGTATTCGCTGTCGCTGTTATCTTTCAAATGCAGGCGTTAACCGAAATTCAGCCGGGGCTTGTTGAAGGATTGAAAAGAGCCATTGGCATAGTCAGCGCGAGTATGCTTGGGATGTGGTTTTTTAAAGAGGCAATTTCAACAAAAGAATGGCTTATGATCACTGTTATTTTGTGTTGTAGTGCAATGCTAGCATTAAATAGTGGCGCTTAAGCGCCACTTAAAATGACTAACTTACTTACATTGCGCGACTTTAGTCCAAACGTTTGAGTAGATCTCTGGGCTTGCGCCTTGTGACCAGTACGTAGCACGGTATTCAAAGCCTTTGAACGAAACCCGGTCGCCCGTATTGTAGAACTTAGTTGCACTCCATTCTTGGATACCATTACACCCAGCTGGTGCATCACTAACGGTAACTGCCAGTGTCTTAGAAGCAGTTCTGTTATTTGAAGCTGTCACAGTGAGTGTCACTTGATATGTACCAGCACTCGCGTAGGTGTGTGATGGGTTAGTTTGTGAGCTTGTTGCACCGTCACCAAATTCCCACTGATAACTACCTGCTGTTGATTGGTTGTTAAATGTCGCAGTTAGGCCGGACACGCTGAAGTTAAAGTTTGCATTGACTGCACCTGAAGTATCACAACCATTATTTGTTAGATAATCAACCGCCGCTTTTGCTTGCACAATACCATAGCCGTAAGAAGTATCACGACCTGCTTGGCCTTTATCTTTTGCTGTTGTATTCAACACTTGGCGAATTTGCTGAGCAGTACATTGCGGGAAGTGGCTCCACACTAATGCCGCGACACCGGAGACATGCGGTGTTGCCATTGAAGTCCCACTAATACTGCGATACGCGCCATTATTCCATGTTGAGTTTACACCAACACCCGGACCTGCAATTTCTACTTGGCTGTTGTATTGAGAGAAAGAGGCTTTTGACTCAGAGCTATCGACCGCCGCCACAGATACAACTGCATTATACGATGCTGGGTAGCTTAACGAGCTATTACCCGCGTTGCCTGCGGCTGCGATATGTAGCATGCCACGCTGATAACTCTGCTCAAATGCGCTTCGTTCTGCCGTAGAGCTGCCGCTGCCACCTAAACTCATGCTGGTTACATTGGCGCCAGCCTGCTCACACTGTTCAATTGCTTTAATGAGATCAGAACCATATGCCCAGCGGCCTTGGTCATTAAACACTTTAACAATATGAAGACCTAGTTGCCCTGATGGATTTACCCCGACCACACCTGTACCATTACCACCTAAAGCGGCGATTGTGCCGGCCACATGTGTTCCGTGGCCGTTACCATCGTTACTCCACACACCTGTGTCGTAGTTACCGTAGCCGTCATTACCAGTAACGCCTGTGCTAGGTAAGTCTTGGTGACCTAGCGTATAACCTGTATCCATAATACAGACTTTACGGCTGCCGCTGTAGCCATCAGATACTTGGTTAGCCTGCACCATACTAATGCCGTAAGGTGTTGTTTCAGCGAGTAAATCAATTGCTGAAGTTTTTACACTTGGCAAATAGCGTTTAGGGTCAACTTCTACGTGTGCAATATTACCGCTTGCTTGTAGTTGTTGCATTTGCGCAGAAGAAACTTCGGCGACATATGCATTAATGCTTGGCAATGTGTTAACTGCAGCAGTACCCAAGGTGGAGTAGGCAGCTTCAGACAAAGCCTGCGCTTTAAACTGCGCCGTTTCTGCTTGATTTAAGCGCACTGGCAGAACATTTGGTGTTGCGCTGTCTTTTAACGTGACGATAACACGCTGTGTATCTGCGTGAGCAACTGAAAGGCTTGCACAAACGCAGGCGCTAAGGGTCGAAAGCTTAAGAAGTTTTACTACTGTATTACTGTTTTTCATATTTCACCTGTTTTACATGTTGTTTACGTTTGTTACTAAAACAGGTGTTGACATCGCTGTCAATGTATAAAGATTAGACAAGTTTAAATTGCATTATCTTTCTGGGTTTTGTTTAATGCATTAATTAATCTTTCTTAAATTCTCAATTCTTTACATTATTATTGTGGTTATTTTTATTAAGTGAGTGAGTTAGTTCTGTAATGGTAAATTGCGCTGGATCGTTAATGTAACGTAAAAAGTCCAGGTGTTCAGGAAAGTTTCCATGTATGGCATGATACAAAGGTAAGTGAGCGTCATCCAGCGATTCGAAAATAGACAAGGTCACGCTGTCTATCGGTGTGAAGTCTCTATGATATTGTGCTAGTCGAGCTAAGGTATAGGCCCCAAGCAATACATGCCCTCCAATCGAAACATCTAACTTAGGTGCAATATCTTCATCCCAATTAATCCCTCCTATGACGATCTTACGGTTTAACTCTTTAGCAGCGAGTAATGCGCCATAAGCAATAGGATCATTGGCAGCCCAAACTGTTGTGATTGCGGGATCTCGCTGTAACCACGCTTTAGTGAGGCGATAAGCTTCATTCTGAGACCATTGACAATTTGCCTCTGCGATTAATTCTAGCTCTGTATGGTGCTCAAGATAAGCGCGCATGCCTTTTTGTCGGTCTAATGCCGCAGTCGTCGCCATGTCACCTAGTAAAGCTAATACATGTTGCGATGGATTGGAGGACCTAAGCGCTTTTCGCGCAAGTTGATGCATTAATTTAAAACCGGCTTGGAAATTGTCTGGCTCAATGGTGCCAATAATTTGGTGTCCTGCCTTTAACAAAGCCACTTCCTCTGTTTTGGTCGGTCCGTTGAGCAAGAAAATAATCTTAATGTTGGTGGCTTTGGTGTTTAACAAATAGGGAACGACACTCGACTTTTCGTTAACCAGCACAAGGTAATCAGCATCACTTTTCAAGGCTTGATCTACGAGCGATTTCATCAAAATATGGTTGCGCTGCGCATAACTAATTTTGAGGGAAATATTCATGTTATTAGCGGCCGCAGTCATCACGTTGCTGACGTTATACCAAAAGTCCCCTGTAGGATTCTTTGTTGCAAAGCCGGGGTTTACAAATTGAACGTTGAATCGTTGTGCAGATAGCGCGGCCATCGGCGATAAAAATAAAAAGATGAACAACAATTTTCGGATCATAAGTCTCAATATTTTTGATATTCAAAAAGTGTGCTGCTAAATACGCGACGTCATTAGTTATGAGTATAGTTTACGCTAGAATCGTTGCGCTATCTGCCTGTTTTTTGAATGCTATTCGGAATCAGCATATTTTTCATAGCATTGAATTTAGCTCATACGTTAATTGCTTTATACTAGCGCGCAAAGAGTAAGGGGACTTTGATGAGAAAAATCGTATTTATATTCGTGTTGTTGTTTTCGATGTCAGGGGTTGCGCATGAGTCAAGCGAACTGAATAAAACCATGAAGGAAATGGGTCATATTTATAAGCAGGCTATGAAAGCGCAATCTGCTCAAGAAATGCAGGCGCACTTAACCGAGCTGACTACACTCGTTAATGAAAGTAAGCAATTTCAGTTTAAGCAAGAGGTGTCTGCCGAGTCAGTTGAAGGCTTGAATAAAGTACTCGAAACCATTACTAAAGCGAGCTATGAAGTAGACTCGGGAAGAGTTGAGAAAGCCCGTGAAATGCTTTTAAAAATTGATGAGCTGAGAAAACAATACCACAAACTACACGAGCCACCGAGCTTTTGGGAATTACTATTTGGTAGTTAACCTGAGATTCGAATAGTTAACTTATCCTATCGCTGTGGTTATTCCTTGTTCTATCACAGCGGCTTTGCTCATCTGTCTTGGCTTTAGTTGAGCATGACAAAATACTAGCGAGCCGTGGCTTGATCTTTCAGGCTCGTTAGCTCTTCATAAGATCCAAAAGCGGTGAAATAGCGATATCCTCTTCTGCATTTAGAAATTACGTAAAAATCTGCTCAAAAGAAGTTGCATTATCAATTGGAACGATCCAGTATGTTTGTTTTTAATCTGGGAAATTTCGATGAAAACCTCCTCATTAGCTAGTTTAATTTTACTTTCATTTTGTGGCTCCTCGTTGGCGAATACCAATGCGCTCTACGACATCACCGAACGCGATGCATTTTCTATAACGAGTGACGTAAAGGAGCAAACCCAAGGAGAGGGGATAGAGCAACTTGTTGATAGGTCGCTAAAAAGCAAATTCTTATCTAAGCAATCCAGCGCTGAGATTGTATTTGATCTGAAAGGCGTAAAAGCGCTTAGACAGTATCGTCTCACTTCAGCGCAAGATGCCCCCGCCCGAGATCCAAAGCATTGGACTGTAGCCATATCTAAAGATGGCAAGGTGTGGCAAGAGGCTGATAAACGCAACAATATCGTATTTTCAAGGCGGGGTGAAACGCTCGCTTTCGATCTACCCAAAACAACGGATGCGAGGTACGTGCGCTTTACCGTAGCACAAGAAGGTAAAACGCAGTGGGGCGACCGCTTTTTGCAAATCGCTGATCTGGCGCTCTATGCACAAACAAGTTTACCACTGGCGAACTTTACTGCAGATAAAACGGTTGCCAAGCTTAATGAGTCAATTTCTCTGCAGTCGATATCTGAAAACTCACCAACAGCACTGAATTGGAAGGTTGAGGGCAAAGCAATGCTGCCAACCACAAAAAGTGTTGAAGTAGTTTATGATAAGCCTGGTAACTACGATGTTACTCTAATGACTAAAAATGCGCATGGCTCCGACCTTAAAACCCGTGCGAACTATTTAAAAATATACGATCCAACTCACCCTTGGAAAGGCTTTGAGCCGCCAAAGGTCAAAGTGGTTATTGAAGATACTGAGTCGGCAGGGTCGAAACGCCTGCAAGCGCTATTTCCTGATATAGCCAGTACGGTGGATGACGTAACTCGCCAACTGGCCCCAAGGTTGTACAAACACTTTGCAGAGCTGCCAGAGTTTGAGCAAGTCACATTTAGGCTAAAATGGATGGACACAATAGCGTATCGCTCTGGAGACGAAACAAATATGGAAATTGTGTTTAGCTCAAAGTACATCACCGAAAAACTGGCCGCACAACCAGATGAGCAAGTGGAATATGAACTCCTTGGTGTGCTCTGGCACGAACTTACCCATGGATATCAGCTATTTCCAAAAGAGAGAAGTTATTCTGAACCCGATGTACATGCATTTATTGAAGGAATGGCGGATCTCATTCGCATTCAAGCAGGATTCCATAAAACCCGTTCACCTAAGCCGTCGGATTCTTGGGTTGGCGGATACACAAATACAGGTTTCTTTCTCGCATGGCTCGCTGAGTCTCATCCAGATTTTGCCTATCGTTTTAATCAAACTGCGGTAGAAATAGAAGATTGGTCATTTGAAGATGCAATAAAATCAGTTACTGGAGAGTCCCTTGATAAGCTCTGGTCTCGTTATCAAAGTGAGCTAAATACCAAGAAATTGCAATGAACTAGCAAGAACTAGATGGTTACAATTTGTCATCACTGTGCTGTAAATGTACAGAATTTGTTGACAGACTTGTTTTATTGCTCATAATTGGAACGTTCCTTTTTAAGTGTCTGCCTGATGCTTTGTTGGTTTTGCTAAAGGTGAAAAAAATTTCAAGAATAAAATTGGAACGTTCCTTTTAATCATGGGGGTCTTATGACAACAATAATGTATAAACATAGCCTGATTGCCGCCGCTGTTCTTGCGGCGGTAACAACTAACTCAGTAACAGCCGCAACAGATGAACAAGCAGAAGAAATAGAACGTGTTGAGGTGACAGGATCTCGTATTAAACGTATCGCCATTGAAGGTGTTACCAATGTTCAAAGTCTCTCTTCCGCTGATATGGTCAGAAGTGGCTTTAACACAGTGTATGATGCACTGAGTAGTATTTCCGCCGCCAGTGGCGCCGTTCTCGGCGAAGTAGAAACTGGCTCCTATACGCCCGGCGCCAAAGAGTTAAACCTGTTAGGCGTTGGACCTGAATACACACTTATTCTTGTTAATGGCAAGCGCTTGGCTTATTACCCAATGCCTTACGGTGGCCAAACCAATTTTGTTAATCTCGATATGTTGCCAACGGCGATGGTGGAGCGCATCGATATTCAATCGGGCGGCGGCTCTGCAATCTACGGTTCTGACGCAATGGCTGGGGTAGTTAATATTATTACCAAAAAAGGTATGGACGAGCATGTCGTTGAAGCATTCTACGGTCAGGATACCTATGGTACGGGTGATAAAAAAGGCTTGTCGTTTGTTGGTGGTTTTGAACAAGACGACTTTACGTTTGACTACTCGCTAGAATACAAGACGGAAGAAGCGCTAACTGGTGCCGACAGACCTTTTCATGACAGTGTTTGGGATAACCCAGACCCAACAAATAAACGAGAGCTCAATCGTTCAATTACCGTATGGGCTGAGAACACCGAGTTCAAAAATCAATATTCGGCGCAGTACTGCAACACAGATGACAATCCACACCCGACTGCGGTTCAGCACTTTATTAGCCGCAATGATTACGGCCTAAGCTGTGGGTGGGATGAAACCGGCAACAATTTGCTACGTAACCAAGTTGAAACCATGAGTTTGTATATCAATTCGGTGTACAGCATCAACGACGAACACAGCTTTTTTGTTAACGGATTTTATATCGATCAAGAAAAGAAAGGGGCACGAAATCCATTCTTCTTTGCTCATGCAGAGTCAATTCACGGATCCATGTTTTGGGATCCTGATATCAAAAATAAAGCTGGTGGCTACGGCGCTCCAGTTAAGTATATGTGGCGGATAGTGAATGACTCAGAATATACAAATGATGGCTTAGGTCGGGTATACGATGATAAATCTTATTCATTTAGTTTTGGTCTTGAAGGGGAGATAGCAGATTACTATTACTCCGTTGGCTTCAGCCGTTCACAATACGATTTCTCTGATAGGTACTTGCATCACACGGTTGAAGGAAATAACTGGCTAAAAGGACCTAAGTTGGGAGAGGTTGATGGCATGCCGATTTACCGTCCAAATTACCAAGCTTTTTTTGCGCCTCTGACCCAAGACAATATGTATAACATGGCTGATTGGGCAACCTACGATGGCTTATCGTTTAATGAAACTCTAACCGCAGATCTGTCCGGGGATTTATTTGAATTGCCAGCTGGATTTGTGTCTTTTGCCGCATATATTGAGCTGATGAAAGAAGGGACGAGAGCGACGCCAGATAGCAGAATACTAAATAAAGAATTTGTCGGTCTAACTGGTGTTATCACCGATGGTGAACGTAACCGTTATGCTGCGGCGACAGAATTTATGATCCCTATTACTGAACAGATCTCTAGTGAAATAGCGCTGCGTTATGACCACTATGATGATATTTCTGATGTTGGTGGGGCATTCACTTATCAAATTGGTTTTAAATACTCTCCCACTGACGCGCTGATGCTAAGAAGTGCGTATGGAACAACGTTCCGTGGTCCTAGCATGAGTTCAGTATATCAAGGGTTTGCTGGTAACTTTGGACGAGGCTCGGACAGAGTGATTGCAGATGCTTGCCTACGTTTTCAAACCACAGGGGATCCCGCTCAATATAATGCTGATGCATTAACTATCAGCTGTGCAGACTTAGACACAACAAATAGCAATGAGCCAAAGCTAGATGCTGACTTTGAGACAATCTCGGCAGGCGATCCAACTTTAAAAGAAGAGTCTGGTCATTCATTAACGTTCGGTCTTGTGTATGAGTACTCCCCTGAGCTGTCATTCAATGTTGATGTTTATGACATTGTCTTAAAAGACAAAATTACTCGACTTGGGTCTGGCGAAATTCTTGATAATGTCTGGAAGTGTGAAAACGGCCTAATTGATTCGTCTTCTGCTAAATGCGCCAATATGCAAGACAGAGTACAGCGATTTGACCAAGATGGTCTGGCAACCGACTGGTTAGGGAACACGAAAAAAGGGTTACCGTACACCGCAGCCATTATCAGAGAAGGTTATATAAACGCCGCGGAAAGGCAGCATGGCGGCGTCAACTTTGGTGTGAAGGGCACGTTTGAGTCAGAGCTTGGCGAGTTCATTTATAAGCTTGATTACAGCCATGTTTTAAAGAAAAAAGAAAAGCTTCGTCCCGAAGATCCGCTTGAAGACGTGTTAGACAGTCAAGATAACTATAACTTCAAAGATATGGCGTCTTTTAACCTGACTTGGCAACTGGAAAAGACCGCAATTTCATGGCAGGTAAATTATAAAGGAAAAAATTGGAACGGTGCTGATTTTGGTCAAAGAGAAAAGTTACCCGCATGGATAAAGCATAACCTAACCATTGGTCATTATATCAATGACAACACGCGAGTGATGTTTACGGTACAAAACTTATTAAATGCGATGCCGCCTCAAGACGACTCGTTTAGAAGTTACCCATTCTATAAAGCGGGTAATTATGACACGAACGGGCGCGAGTTCTTACTAAAAGTTAACTACCAATTTTAATAATAAAGGGTAACGAAATGAGAAAATTAATGCTATCAGCAGTGGCAATGGCCGTCGCTGCGACACTAGTTGGCTGTAATGATGGTTCTGAATTTGTTGAACGTGACAAGCCTGAACAAACTCAATCATCCGGTCAGCCAGACTCTGGCGCATTGCGTAATATCACCTCAGATACTGGAGTTGAGATAGAGGCTATTTTAGCGGATGGTGTACAGGCTTCTCCCGCAGGTGAAAGTGTCGACAAACTTATCGACGCTAACACGAGTACAAAATTCCTCGCTTTTGCGCCAAACGTCACTGTAGTGTTTAAAGCGGCGACAGAGATTGAACTTAGGGAATATAGCTTTACGTCAGCAAACGACGAAGCGAACCGAGATCCAAAACAGTGGGTTGTATATGGCTCAAATGATAAATCAGAATGGGTTGAGCTGGACTCAAGAGCGGGGGAAGTATTCTCTGCTCGAGGACTGACTCGCAATTTTGAATTGGCCGAAAGCGGCGAAAAGTATCGCTACTTCAAGTTTGATTTAGTACATGGTGGTACGGATAGCTATGGTGCTGATATTACGCAACTAGCGGAGCTCGAAATCAAAACAGTATCGGATATTCCTATCGTCTCGTTTAGTGCCACAAACACAACACCAGAAGTCTCTGAGTATATTGTTTTTAGAGATGAGTCGTTAGTTAACCCGACTAATTGGCAATGGACTTTTGAAAGTGGCACCCCTGCGACAAGTACAGAGCAAAATCCACTGGTTAAGTTTGAAGCGTTAGGGCCGAAAACCATTACGCTGGTTGCGAGTAACGACAAAGGGGAAGCGACATTAGTTCAACAAGACTTTATCCGTGTGTGGGATCCAGCCTCGCCATGGGCAGGGTTTCCAGAGCCTATAATTGAAGTGAAAAAGGAATTACCTGAGCATCCCGGACAGCTGGCGCTTGAACGTGCAGTCCCAGACCTAAATGCCCTTATTCATGAGATCTCTTTGAAGATTGCCAAGCGTTTGTTTAATAATGTAACCGAAATCAACGTTTTTGAGCATGTTACTTTTATCACGGGTGACTTTGATGCGCCTGCATCAAAGGCAGGCGAAGGTAAGTTTATGGAGCTTAGATTCGATGTTAAGCATATCGCTAACCTAGAAGGTCTTGGAGATGAGGCTATCCGTAACGAAGTAATCGGCGTGCTGTGGCATGAGCTGACTCATGGATACAATAATGTTCCGGCTGAAGGAGAATATCGTCCTGGCACGGATTATCATACCTATCTTGAAGCGCTGGCTAACTTTATTCGAATTGATGCTGGTTATTTAGAACATAGACGTGGTGGAGTTCGTTGGATGGAACACTACAATGTTGATGCTTACGATCAAACCGCATTCTTCTTTGAGTGGGTAGAAAACAGTCATCGTAACACGGACTTTATTCGCAAGTTTAATGCGGCGGCAAAAACGCTTGAAGCGTGGAGTTTAGACAAAGCCTTTAAATCCATATTTGGCGAACAGCGTGGGATTAATGCGGTATTTGAAGAGTACCAAGTCTACCTAGCAAGTGTCGGTAAGTTACCACCAGTACCACTTGGCTATCAGAACTTTGCACCGACTAGCACTCAGGTAACAACAAACGGAACTGCACTTGTGCCTTTTAATGAGGGGGCAGATAAGCTCAATGACCGAAATATTACCTCTAAATTTAATGTGGTGTTGGAAGCGCCTGCTTGGCTTGCACAATATGCGCCTGACTTGTTGCCGATAAAACAGGTTGATAAGGCCCATGTTAACTATGTCTTCGACAGCGCTAAAACAGCAAAATACTACTCATTAGCGACAGCGGGAGACAACCCTCATCGCTTTCCTAATGCTTGGCAGTTACAGGGCTCAAATGACGGCACTAATTGGATTACGCTAGATACTCAACAGTTCAGCGAATTACCTAATACGATGGAATATTATAGCTTTGCTATCAAGAGTCCAAATGCGTATACCCAGTATCGCTTGGAACTAGAGCATACCCGTGAGGGCGGTGGAATTGGTGGCGCTAGCGGACGCCTAATTCAACTAGGCGAATTCTCATTGTGGGAAGCAAAAGACTAGCGCTATATCTATTAAAGGTGGGCAATGCCCACCTTTAACCTTCTTATTTTGACTTTTAACGTTTCTTTTTCTTACCTTGAACCGCTTTAAATCGCGGATTAGATTTACAAATTACATAAACCCGACCACGTCTTTTTACAACTTGGCACCCAGGTCTATTTTTGGCGCTTTTGAGTGAGCTCAGTACTTTCATCTGGTTTATCCTTTTTTAGTCGCAAGGTTTTTAAAGCGGCGGTTAAATTGTGCAACACGACCATCACTTGCCACCAACTTCTGTTTACCTGTGTAGAAAGGGTGAGACGCGCTAGAGACATCAATTGGGAAGTAAGGGTAAGTCTTACCATCTAATTCAACGGTTCTGTCCGATTTAATGGTTGAACCGACGATAAAGTACTTATCAACCGATGTATCATGGAAGGCAACAAGTTGATAATCAGGGTGGATATTGGGTTTCACGACAACGACTCCTAAATAATGTGTTGTTATATTGTATCAATATAAATCAAATAAAAACTATTCTCAACAACTAATTTGTCGTTGCCGCTATTTAGTGCGATACGCCTAATTTGTCGACGCATGCGGAACTAAACTGAATGCATCTTGAGCAGTTGATTAAAAGGGGCTTACTTTCCTTAAAATTGCCTGATATAACTAGTTCTAGATAGTTTCTCAAGTAGTCATATTAGTGTTGACACCTAACCGGAATAGTAGCGAATAGACTTTTTTGGAATATAGCTATCGATGTAAGCCTGTTGGTTTGATAGATATGAGATAAAAGAGTGAGTTCCAATTGAGGCTGGCTTAACGGTTAATAACCTTCACTAAATGAGAGAGGCCTAGCAAATAATTAAAACCTAGTACGTTCGCGAAAGTACTTTCTTCGCTAACGCAATACAGATATAGAGCATTTATTATGGATAAACATGCTGAGTTAGATAACTCAATTTTGGCTAAGCTTCACAGCAGCGATGATAGCGCGTTACAGCAAGAGTTAGACACACTCTCTTGCACACATAGTGACATAGTGACACTACTGGCACAGTATCAAACGCTCAGTGAGCAAGATGATGAACTGTTCGATGCTTGGTACGACAGCTTATGTAAAGATCAGTTAAAGGTCTTAAAAGCATTTGAGATAATTCGTGCGCACATCGAACAGCAAATATAAATACACATAGATTGTCTGGCAGAACTATTGTGCGCCAGACAGCAGATTATTTGATTGATAAGTCGTACTTACTAATCAATTGGTCAATGTATCGAGTGCGTAGCGACTCTGTTTGCTCAGCCTGAGTATTGGCTGCTAGTGCTTTGTTTAGTAGCTTCATGGCGCAGTGTACTTGACTACGTTGCTCTGGGGCAATACTACTGGCGGTTCTTGCTTCTGTTATATCGTCGATAATCGCGCGCCCTAGGTCAATATAAAGCGCTTCCTCTATGAGACCATTTTGGCTGATCACACCATACTTGCCACATAAAAACTGTTGCCAAACTTGTTGTACATGCTCCGTAAGGTCATCACTAAAGCTTGGATCTTCGGTGTAAAAGCCTTTTTCAATACATTTCGCAAGTGCTTCACAGTAACGCTGTTGAAATAACTCAAATGCACTACTTGATTGATCGACTTTATGTTTAAGTAAAAGTTGCCCCCAATTTAGTAGGCCTCGGGCATAAAAATCAGTATATTCTTCACATTCGTACAGGCCAAAGTACGAACTACACTTAATTTGATTTTGAATACTATAACTCGGATTTGGGAATAGGCTCATTTGTTGCCATTCTAAGAGCTGTTCTTCAGGTATCTTTAAGCTGCTGCTCAGCTCCAAAGTGGTATAAAAGTGCGTATTTAGAAAATGTGTCAGTCCCATAAAATTAAACTGGATAAATATACAGTGTTTTGGATTTTGCTGGATCTTTACGCAAATAACAAGCACTAAAGTTAAATTTCATTAGATTTAACCGATTTCCTTAGGTTTATGGGTCGGATCTCAGTCAGATTTATGGTAAAAATGGCTGTCAACTGGAAGAGTAATAGAAAGACCATGCATCAGATCCAATCAATAAAAAAAGCAAGCTTAATTACCGCTATTAAAACCCCTTACACAATGGCGGGTGAAATTGACTTAGATACTTACGACAAGCTAGTCGAAGCGCAAATTGCAGGCGGTGTCGATGGTATTGTTGTAGGTGGCACCACAGGTGAAGGCCAACTGATGAATTGGGAAGAGCACTTAATGCTCATTGCCCATTCGGCGAATAAGTTTGGCGATAAATTGCTGATTGTTGGTAACACCGGCAGCAATAACACCAGAGAAGCAAAAAAAGCGACTGAATATGGGTTTGCATCAGGTATGCACTGTGCACTACAAATAAACCCGTATTATGGCAAAACCTCAATTGCGGGTGTGAAGGCACACTTGAAAGAAGTATTAGAAATCGGTCCTGGCTTTATTTACAACGTGCCTGGCAGAACGGGACAGGACATTACGCCTGATATCATTGAGCCGCTGGCCAGCCACAAGCATTTTGTTGGTATGAAAGAATGTGCGGGTGATGAGCGTATCGCGCACTATGAAGCGAAAGGCATTGCGTGTTGGTCAGGTAACGATGATCAAGCCCACGATAGCCGCCATAACAGCCAATCTCATGGCGTTATTTCTGTTGCTTCAAACATCATTCCGGGCTTATTCAGACAATTGATGGACACGCCTAACCAAGCGCTTAATCAGTCATTGCAACCGTTAATGAACTGGCTCTTCTGCGAACCAAATCCAATTGCTATCAATTCGGCTTTGATTATGACTGGCGCAGTCAAACCGGTATTTAGATTACCTTATGTGCCACTGTCGCAAGTACAGCAAAAAGAGGGGATTGAACTCCTTTCTCAGTTAAAAGAAACTGACTTTGTTGGCTCGACACCAAAATTAATTGACGAAACCTTGCTTAAGTTTTGTTAAAAGTCAGTTTGTCATTTATAATCTGCGACCGTTTTTGACTCGGTCGTAGGTTATTATGGCAACGTTTTCTTCATTTAGTTTCGCACAGCCTCTTTTAGATGCGCTGCAAGACGTCAATTTTCATACATTAACGCCAATTCAACAGGCGGCTATCCCAGCTGTCCGTCAAGGTAGTGATGTGCTCGCAACAGCGCAAACTGGAACAGGGAAAACCGCAGCTTTTGCATTACCTATCATCCAAAAATTGCTTGAGGCTGAAGCGCAGTCGACGCCAAGAGCGTTGATTTTG
Source organism: Pseudoalteromonas sp. GCY (assembly GCF_016695175.1). Lineage (NCBI taxonomy): Bacteria > Pseudomonadati > Pseudomonadota > Gammaproteobacteria > Alteromonadales > Pseudoalteromonadaceae > Pseudoalteromonas > Pseudoalteromonas sp. GCY. The sequence continues at coordinate 211,945 of NZ_CP068022.1, read as the reverse complement.
GCGCCAACGCGTGAGCTTGCTGAGCAGATCGCTAACAACTGTGCGACATTTGCAAAGTACACAGACTTAAAGGTGCAGGCACTGTTTGGCGGGGTTAACGCCAATGGCCAAGCTGAGCGCTTGAAGCAGGGCGTGGATATTTTAGTGGCGACCCCTGGACGCTTGTTAGATCACATCCGCTTAGGTAATGTCACGTTGAGTAACGTTAAACACTTAGTGTTAGACGAAGCTGACCGCATGTTAGATATGGGCTTTATCACCGACATGCAAAAAATCATTGAGCTGGTGGATAAGCAAAAGCAGCTATTGTTGTTTTCTGCAACTTTCCCGTCGGCAATGAAACAGTTCGCGAAACAAGTGTTGGATCACCCTAAGTTAATCCAAGCGACGCCAGAAAATAGTACAGCCGACACGGTTCGCCACGTTGTTTATCCAGTTAAAGAAGAGCGTAAGCGCGAGTTACTGTCTGAGCTGATCGGGACCAAAAATTGGCAACAAGTGCTAGTGTTCGTCAATATGAAAGAAACCGCAGACAAGCTAGTTGAAGAGCTAAAGCTTGATGGTATAGATGCAAATGTATGTCATGGCGACAAAACTCAAGGCGCTCGTCGTCGCGCTTTAAGAGAGTTCACCGAAGGCAAAGTACGGGTTATGGTTGCAACCGAAGTCGCAGCTCGCGGATTGGATATCGTTGGCCTGCCACGCGTGGTTAACTACGATGTGCCTTATCTTGCCGAAGATTATGTTCACCGCATCGGAAGAACTGGTCGTGCAGGTCAGTTTGGTTATGCGATCACCTTTGTAAGCCGAGAAGAAGAATCTGATCTTATTCATATTGAACAGTTAATCGAGCAGCAAATTTCGCGCTATTATCTGCCGGGCTACGAAGTAGCAAACCGTGAAAGACTGGTTGAAACTATCCAGAAGAAACCAGCGCATCAACGTCGTAAGGCGCGGGTGAATAAGCCTTCGAATCAAGCAAGTGCAGAAGCAAGATTAAAAAACCGCTCTCGTATTGCAAACGTACGTAAGCAGCAAAATAAGAAGTAAAATTGTTTTTTTGCTTTATTTACAACGCCAGCTAGCATGCTGGCGTTGTTGTTTTTAGCCAATGTGGCGTACAATAGCGAAAAATAATTATAAAAATACGGCTTGTGCTTCAGTCATTTCACATTGTTCCAGTTAACGTAATCCAAATCGTCTCTCTTGGGGCTTATTTCCTCGCAATATTAATTTTTGTCAATCAACCACGCGCACGAATGCTCGTCATTTATTTGTTATTTCAATGTGTGCTGATGGCAACCAACTTTGCTGAAGAAGCGTTAGGGGCTAGAAGCTATTTACTTATCACGCCTGTATTTACCCTAGCTACTGGGCCTTTAGTCTATTTTCTGTTTAAAAATCTACTTAATGCCAATCAACATAAGCAAGAGCGAAGGTTAGTCCATTTCTTACCTGTTTTGCTGGCGCTTCCATTTACTGAATACACCCAGCTTGTGATTGCGCTTGGTACTGTCAGTCAGTTGATTTATTTTGCTTTTACGGTGCAACTTATTGGTCTTTACCAGCGAGCATCCGCGGAGATCAGAGCGGACGTCAATACGCGCGATTTACAGTGGATCAGAACAACGGTTGTCTTGTTTGTGATCTTTGCTCTGGTGGATTTGGTTAGACTCAATATGCAAACATACAACGACATCAGCACTAAAGCACTCTGGTATTTTATTGACTTAGTTTGGTTACTTGCAATTAATCTTTACCTAGTTGCCAAAGTACATAACCAACCACACCTCGAAGATTCCATAACCCAAGCTCAAGAAATAACGTTCAATGAGGTGGATAAACAGTCAGAAGATCCAACCGAGATATTCAATGCAATTCATAACACGATTATGCAGCACTATTTATATCGCCAGCCACGCCTGACGATCCACGATGTTGCTGAGGTTATTGGAATTGGGGTAAAGGATATCTCATGGGCCATCAATACTTGTGGTGGTTACAACTTTAATGAGTATATCAATAGCCTGCGGGTCGATGAGGTAAAACAGCAACTACAACGCGAAAAGCAATCAACGCCCAACTTGTTAGTGCTCGCAATGAACGCTGGGTTTAACTCAAAATCCTCGTTTAACAGTGTTTTTAAAAAGCAAACGGGTTACACTTCAAGTCAATTTTCAAAATTAATATAAGTATATTAAACAATTGTTTAGCCTTAATTCTGAGTGTTTTTTAAAAGTTGTAGAAGTACAAAATCCTGATATTGCACGCCATATAAAGTCATTATAGGTAATCTGGGGTTAAATCGATAACAAGGATAAAGATGATGTATTCAAGTTTTCTCACTCATGTGGCCACTTGCCTGACTTTTAGTAGTTTGATTATCGCGCAGCCTGCAAAGGCTGAACCTATTCGGGTGCTGACATCAACGAGCGAACAAGCGCATGTTGCACAGCAATTAAATGTCAAATCCCCAGTTGATTACCTAAATACACGGATCAACGCACTAGCGTTGGTACGTAGCAAACATTGGCAGCAGGCGTTACCACAACTGCAAAAGCTTACTAAGTCGTATCAAGATGACGGAGACACTTGGTATCTATTGGGATTAACGCAAATACAATTAGGGCATTATGAGCAAGCTATCATTGCGCTGAAAAAGGCGTTGTCACTGGGTGTAAACCTAACCAATGTACCTACCGGTTCGCGCCCCTCAAATGACATTATGATAAAGATTGCAGGTGCGTATGCCGCACTGGGAAAAGTAGATAAAGCTAATGAGTGGCTGAGTAAGTCTTTGTCAGCGCGGTACGACGAACGCAGTAGCTTAGCAAATAAAAGTGTTTTCGACTCCATCAAAGATAATATGCAATTTCAGCGTCTTACAGGTAACTATAAAGATACTTCGCTCACTCGGGATCAGCAGTGGAATGCGGATTTAGATTTCTTACTCTCAGAAATTAAGCGGTTGCATGTTAACGAACAGGCAAGTAACAACCCGGATTTAATTACGTTGGCAAATAATTTGCGCTCAGATATACCCAAGTTAACTGATCAGCAAATTGTTTTTGGTATGATGCGAATAATAGGCGCGCTTGGTAACGGGCATAACTTTATCGTGCCGACTTTCGGAGAAAAAGGGAATTTCACTCGTTTGCCTGTGCAGTTTTATGCCTTTAGCGATGGCCTTTACATCGTTGATGCCGAAGCTGAGTTTAGTGATTTAATCGGCTATAAAGTCACAGCCTTTGGGCAAACACCAACCGCAGAAGCAATGGCGAAAGTTGCCGAGATTAACCCGCGAGATAATGAAATGCAGCAGCTGTGGCTTGCGCCTTATTATCTCGCAATGCCTGAAGTACTCGCTGGACTAGAGTTGAGCGATGCGTCAAATGAGGTGTCTATCACGGTAGAAAATACACAGAGCATGCAAAAGACCATTCGCCTTAGTGGCCAATCATTCGAATTTCGCGGTTTTCCGACTTTGCCGGATAATCATCAAAAAAGCCCACAATATCTGCAAAGTGTCACCAAACCTTATTGGTACGAAGTGGACAAAAGCAATGGAGTTTTGTACGTACAATTTAATGCCGTTGCACAGATGAAAACGCAGTCGCTAGCGCAATTTAGTGCGGAGTTGATAGAGACAATAAAACGCGGTGAAGTAAATCACTTGGTGCTGGATTTACGACACAATAGTGGTGGCAATGGATCCATCTTACCACCATTACTAAAGGCACTTATTTATTTTGAAGCGGCAAAGCCAGCAGGCAAGTTATTTGTAGTGATGGGACGTAATACCTTTTCAGCAGCGCAAAACCTCTTAACCAATATTGATAGTTTTACTAATGCAATATTGGTTGGAGAACCAAGTGGCTCTCGACCAAACCATATTGGTGAAGCTGGAAGGTTTCGTTTACCGTTCAGTGGAGTGTTTGGACTCGTTTCGTCGCAGTTTCATCAAACTTCTCGCGCAGAAGATCACCGAATTTGGATTGCACCACATATGCCGGTATTGCTAGACTCTACAAGCTACTTCAATGGTGTCGATCCCGCTATTAAGGCCATTTATAGTGTATTGGATAAAAACGTCGATGGTTTAGTTAAGTAACCATCGCGTTAGTTGAGCGTTTTTTAAGTCAAATCATAAAAAGGAAGTGGCATAAATGATAATTGCAGCAGCGTTATTGTTGTTTTTGATTGGGCTAGTTCATTCTGTACTGGGTGAAAAATACATATTGATCCGCCTTTTTAAAAGAGACAATCTGCCTCATCTGTTTGGTAGTGACTGGTTTACCAAACGCACGTTGCGATTTGCATGGCACCTTACCACCATCGCGTGGTGGGGAATAGCTGCGATGTTATTAATGTTCTATCGGCAAATGGACGGAGAACAGGTGTTATATGTCATGTCTGGCACGTTTTTTATCAGCGGTTTGATTGCACTTATTGCTTCACGCGCTATACATCTTTCTTGGGTGGTTTTCTTTGCGATTGCCGCTTTGCTGTATTTCTCCGTTTAAGTGTATGCGCTGACTATCTAAAAAGTAAGCTAGCAAAAAGAGGGACATGTGGTGCTATCAATTCCTGAACCATTATGCTAGCTTTGTTAGTGAAATCAAATAAATGGAATAATAATAATGAGAATTGGTAAGGCAGTTCAGTGCTTGTTTGCTGTGACTTTAGCGGCTTTCTTTTCGGGAGCAGCGATGGCAGAGTCCGAAGAAAAGACAAAACAAGAATATGAGCAACAAACAAAAACCTTGATGTCAAAAGTGCTTGATGAAAAGAGAGCTTTTACAATTCAACTACCCAAAAGTTATCACACCAACCCCAATAAAAAATACCCTGTGATTTATCGCCTTGATGGTAAAGGCAACCTCCCGTTGATGACCGCAGTACTTGAGCGTTTGCAAGGAGCAAACGTTTCTGCGGCACCTGAAGTTATTATTGTTGCGATCGAAAATACAGACAGGTTAAGAGATCTTTATCCAACTAAGAATAAAGAGCCTGCAGGACCTATGGATATTGGCGGCGGGGCACCCAAGTTTTTAGAGTTTATTGAGACTGAGCTTATTCCTTATGTGAACCAGACCTATCGCACTCATGATTTTAAAGTCATTGCAGGTGCTTCTGCAGCGGGTACTTTTGCTCTTTATGCTTTGCAGGCAAAGCCCGAGCTATTTCAAGCGCATATTGCTTATAGTCCAGCGGTATGGTGGAACTTTGGCGCGACAGCAAAGAGTACTAAAGCGTTTATTTCCAAAACTAAGCAGTTAGATAACTTTCTATATATCACAATTGGCGAGGAAGGCGGCGTGATGCGCGAAAGATACGACGATATGGCGCGCTTTTTAGCTGAAAATCAACCACATGATTTGCGCTTTTTCAGCGAGGCTTACGACAATGTTCCTCATGGACTTGTGTCTGCAGCTGGTATTTTTAGCGCGTATCAAAAGCTGTTTTTGTCAACCCGAATGCCTGCGCGTGCTTATACTGGTGAATTGAGCTCTATTACTAAGTATTATCAACAACTGTCTGCTCAATATGGCGAGGTTTTTGAGCCACAGGAAGCCGTGATCAGAGAACTTGGCTATTACCACGTAAGTATGGGTAACGTGAAAGAAGCAATTAAGTTGTTTAAGTTTGGCGTTTCACGCTATCCAAATAATGCAGATGCCTACAACGGCTTAGCATATGGCTATGAAACCGACAAACAATACCAAGCATCTTTAGAGCAAGTAAACAAAGCGCTGGCATTATCAACGAAGGGTGATGGTGGCTACGATGTCTTTGTTGCTCGTAAAGAGCGGCTAACTAAATTACTTGGTGAGTGATAATCAAAATGCGTAAATAGGCCACTTAGGTAATCCATGTGGTCTATTTTTTGAGTATTTATTGCCACTTAAAAATAGTGGCGAATACGCTTTATTTTTTCGCCGCTAAACTCAAACAGTGTCATAAGCTTTTGCTTATTTTCTTTTTCATCCGTGTTACCTTGCTGATCAACGCAAGGATGTAGATACTCAACGGTCACCACATTAAGGCCTTCAATGATGTTTGTGACTTCGATATCGCATTTTCCGTATTGGCCTAGATAGCTGAGTAAGCCTTTCTTATACTCTTCTTTTGACAATACGGCATTAAAGCGAGGGTGCTCGAATGAGGCGTCTGGCGTTAAAAGCGTAAGTAGGTGAGTAACATCAGACTCTTTTGAATATTGGTGTTCAACGGCTTTTTGTGCCTCGAAGTAAGCATTGACCTTGTCGCTCAGTGTATCTGCGGAGCAAAGACTTGAAACCAGCATGAGGGGCAGCAGTGCATATCGAACTTTCATTATGATTTTCCTTAATTTATTGTTTTTTACTCTGTATTAAATGCAACGTTTCGACCGGGAAATGCAAGTTTAGAAAATGGCCATGCCGTTTTTAACCAATGAGTAATTGTTTGATAGAGTAGGTTATCTAATGCGATATCTTCTGCTCCTATCCATAGATAGACATCACAATCAAAATCTGAAGATTGTGGCGGATCGATATAGACACAACCGATATACTTTTCACTGTCTCTGGTGTAAACCGCATAAGCAAATGCCGCTCACGACATAAATTCTTCCTTGTGGGTGGCTAAACTCGCAATGTTTTTCTCAAAAGTCATAGAAGCTTTCGGCCAGTCTGAATTCGGACCGAATATGCCTTGCAAACGTGCTTGATTAGCCATCACCAGCTCATAATCTACTGTCGCAACTTGTTCACCTAGCATGGTAAAAGAAAAATGCGATGTGCTAACCCTTTTTGGTGATACAAAAGAGTCGGGAATAAAAGGCTGAGATTGTTTTTGTTGATTAGTCATTGTCACCAGTATTCTCTGACAAGGGAGACTTTTTCATAGAAACATCCTTTTTTATTATTATTTGCGACAGGTTAGCATTCGGTTGTAATTTATACAATTAGAAAAATTGTAAGCTCAGCAGGCGCTAAGAGACCAACTTTGCATTTCTGTCACTCGACTAATGCAGCGAGCGAAAGCAAATGCCAGCTGCTCTCCTTGGTAGATTTGCGCTATGGGCGCATCTGCCAAAAAAACAACCAGTACTTTGGCTTCGTAACATTCATCGATAATCGCAATCAGTCGTCTGGCCTCATCGTCGCCAATCCTAGGTTGCATTGTGTTATTCGGGCGGATATAGCCTTCCTCAGTTCCTTGTGCTACATCTTTATTCTCTGGAGTAACACCAAGTAGCGGTAACTCAGAGATAAAAATACAGCTAAATTGCTGTGCAAGCTCAATATAGTCATTGGTAGCGCGAGGGCTTGAGCAGATCTCCATAAAATCAAAACATACGACGCTTTCATTTTCGCCAAGCACGTTAATTAGACGATGATTAACCTCAAGGACTCCCGGTTTGAATATGCCACCTGCATTAGTAAAAGCGTCCCAAAACGCTTGTTTATCGTTGACGAAGTAGTGGTTTGCCGTTGTTCCTTTACTAAATCGATGATCCGTCTCACCACACACAGATATAACTTCACAATGGCGCATGAGCAGGTGGATGGTTGGTTCAAAGCGGTCTCTGTGTAATCCATCTTTGTATAATTCCGTTGGGTGACAATTAGAGGTTGCAACTAAGGTTACGCCAGCTTCAAAAAGGGCTTCAAACAATCTCGCCATGATGATGGCATCACCGATATCAGTGACAAAAAATTCATCAAAGCACAGTAGAGAAGTGTGCTCAGCCCAGTTTTGGGCGATCCGCTTTAAAGGATCTCTCACACCTTGAATTTGATTGAGCTCTTTATGTACCTGTTGCATAAAATGATGAAAGTGTAGGCGAGTTTTATCTGTGACGTCAGTGAATTCATAAAACCAATCCATCAGCATCGTCTTGCCACGACCAACTGGGCCATAAAAATAGATGCCTTTATTCGAGTGACCACAAGCGAGTGAATGAGAAAGGGCATCTAAGGCTGAAATTGCAGCTTGCTGCGCTGCGTCAGGAGTAAGATTTCCACATTCAATTTGTGCTTGGTAATGGCTAGAGATTGACATAGACACTGCAAATAGGAATAGTTAATCCGAATAATATCATAAAGCTAGAACTCATGGATGCACTAACAAGATTAAAACAAGCGGTAGACGCCTATTACCCGCTTTCTCAAGAAACCTGGTCCGCTATTGCTGCGATCACCAGCATCAAATTACTCGCGAAAGATGAGTGGCTTTACAAAGAAGGAGAGTATCTGACTACTTTTGCATTTTTACATCAAGGGTTAGTTAGATTAGTAAACACCAATGCTGCTGGGCAGGAATACAATAAGCGTTTTTTTGTGGCGGGGGAATTTCCTGGTGTAATGCGTGCGCTACATCGCCAAGAGCCTGCCAATCAAGGGATCCAAGCGCTTGAAACATCACAGGTAGTCCTAATCAATTTTAAACAGTTTAGAGCACTACTGATGGATAATCCTGAATTAATGCGATTTCAAATACTGTATCTTGAGAAAAACTGGTTGTTAGAAAAGGATAAACGAGAGCTTTATATGGTGCAATTAGATGCCACGGAGCGCTATCTCGCATTTTTAAAAGAGCAGCCAGAACTTGCTGAGCGTGTACCACAATACCATTTAGCATCACATCTTGGGATCACTCCTACTCAGTTAAGTCGAATAAGAAAATCGTTAAAAAATTCAGGTTCGTTTACATAGGTAAATGAGCCAAGCTCTTCACCTTGTTAAAGTTGCCTCACACATAATGGAGAGCAACTTATGAATACATCACAACTAGAATCGTTATTGAATTGGCGCTACGCCGTCCGCAAATTTTCTGAGCAAACCATTGCTCAGGACAAAGTCGATAAGTTAATCGAACTGACGGGGTTGAGTGCTTCAGCTTTTGGCTTACAGCCTTATAAGATTATTCAAATATCCAAGCAATCGATAAAAAAAGCATTACTACCGCATTCGTATGGACAACAAAAAGTGCTTGATAATAGTCATCTATTAGTTTTTGCTGCGGATATGTCACCTATTGATAGCCAAGTAGAGCGCTACATTCAAGACTTTAAGGCGAATCGAAACCTTGATGAGCTTATCTATGCACAGATGGAATTGGGTATGAAAGATGCGCTACACACCATGGACTGTGCGTCTCAATATAGCTGGTGTTCTGAGCAGGCTCACTTGGCCCTCGGTACATTACTGCTGGTAGCTGCCAGTATGGAAATTGATGTTTGTCCGATGACCGGTATCGATAAGGTTGCCTACGATGACGTGTTGGGTCTTTCATCCTTAAACTTACGCACGGTATTAATTGCGCCAATTGGCATTCGTGACAGTACGGATGTGAACGCGAATACAAGCAAAGTAAGGAAATCGAGAGACTTGCTGCATATTGAGGTGTGACTATGATTTTTGCCATATTAGCAGTTTTTGCAGGTGGTGCAATTGCGGTGCAAGCAAGCATGAATGCACAACTTGGCGGTTTATTAAAAAGTCCGATATTGGCAGCTGGAGTGGCGTTTACCGTCAGCGCATTCTATGCCTTTATTGCCTTTCGGGTTTCTGATAACGTGCTACCAGCAACCTCAGAGCTAAAAGCCGTGCCTTGGTACTTGTGGTGTTTAGGCGGGGTACTAAGTGCAACTGGGGTAGGATTATGTTATTTCTTAATTCCTAAAATGGGCATAGGTAACCTAATGGCTTATTACTTGTGTGGTCAAATGGTGGTAGCCATGGTGATCGGTCAGCTTGGCCTTTTTGGTGTACCTCATACACCTATTAACCTGCAAAAAGTCGTGGGCGTGATTGCTGTGCTGACCGGTATTGTACTTATTAACGTTAATCGTTCAGGCTAAAACTCAGCCATTTCTAAGGCTTTGCTAATAGCTGGTGTTGCCGCAATTTGGCGATAATAGCGGCGTAAATTCTTAAGCGAAGGCGTTTTTTCTAAAAATGTCTTCGCACGCTCACAAAGCATAAATAAATAGCTGTCGCACAGCGTAAATTGATTTGCAAACAGGTAATGATTATCTGCAAGTAACGTATCAATAATACCAAACCCTTCTTCTAGTCGGCCTTGCTGCGAGCGAATAAGGTCGTCATACATCAAAGCACTTTGGGTGTGTCGTTCTGGGTAGGTGTACATCAATAAGTCGCTGTGAATAGAAGCGCTCATAAAATGCATCCATTGCAGGCACTGTGATTTTAGTTTTAGCTCAGTTGGGATGAGTTGCTTGTCGATGTGCTTTTCAGCAAGGTACTGAGAAATTGCAGCGCTTTCAAATAAGGTAAAGTCGTCGTCAACGAGGGCTGGTACTTGTCCGGCAGGGCTTAGTGTTAAGTATTGTGCACTACGGTTGGCATTTTTTTTGATATCCACCAGTTCAAGTTGATAAGGCTCACCAATGAGTTCTAATAAAATATGAGGCGCAAGGCTCGCACTTTGTGGGTAGTAAAAGAGTGTATACATAATTCACCTAATGTTAGGTCACGTTTATCACTCAGGAACAGGGCATAAAATAACAGTGATCACGTGAAGTTAGTTTAATACCAATGTAATAATTGCAATGTTATTGGTATCCAAAATCGGCTCCTTCTTCGCTGTCTCCTATTCAACCTTAGGTGAGGGTTGAGGTTTTCACAAATAAAAATGCCAGCAAATGCTGGCATTTAGATAATTTTAAAGTATTAGCTACGGATTGTAGTAGATAGGAGAGTTAGGTCCAACTGGTAGACCAAAGCCAAATACCCACACGTAGAATAGTGCTACCCAGCCGATAAAGAAGAACATACTGTACGGCAACATCGTTGCCACTAGAGTACCTATACCCATGTCTTTTTTGTATTTCGTCGCAACCGCTAATATCAAACCAAAGTAACTCATCATCGGGGTGATAAGGTTAGTAACTGAATCTCCAATTCGGTACGCTGCTTGAATGGTTTCTGGCGCATAGCCGATAAGCATTAGCATTGGAACAAATATCGGTGCAGTGACAGCCCATTGAGCTGATGATGAACCAAGGCTTAGGTTCACGAGTGCACACATGAATATAAACAGTACGAATACTTCAGGGCCAGTTAGGTTTAGCGCCTGTAATAGTGCTGCGCCATTTATCGCAAGGATAGTACCTAGGTTTGTCCATTTAAAGAATGCAACAAACTGAGCGGCAAAGAATACCAACACGATATACATGCCCATAGAGCTCATGCTTTTACTCATTGCATCAATAATATCGCGGTCATTTTTCATGGTGCCAACCACACGGCCGTATACAAAACCCGGAATAGCAAAGGTTACAAAGATAAATACCACGATCCCTTTTAGGAATGGTGAGCCTGCCACTTCGCCTGTTACCGGGTGACGTAAAATGCCATCTTCAGGCACTATGGTTAAGGCAAGTAGAATGCTTACTACGAGTAGTGATACACCCGCCCATTTGAGGCCTGACTTTTCTTTTGCCGAAAGTTTCTCAATATTGTTTTCACTCAAATCAACGCTGGCTTCTTTAGGGTCGTATTTTCCTAAACGTGGCTCTACGATTTTCTCAGTGACTAAGGTTCCCACGATGGCAATTAGGAATACTGAAATCATCATGAAGTACCAGTTCGCTTCAGGTCCTACTTGGTAAGTTGGGTCAATCATCTGCGCCGCGGGAGTCGTAATACCAGCTAATAGCGGATCTATGGTGCCAAGTAACAGGTTTGCGCTGTAGCCACCAGATACGCCAGCAAATGCAGCGGCTAAGCCGGCAAGTGGGTGTCTACCAAGGCTATGGAAAATCATTGCGGCAAGCGGAATAAGTACAACGTAGCCAAGTTCTGATGCGGTGTTAGACAAGATAGCAGCAAATACAATCATAAAGGTAACAAGGCGTTTTGAAGCGCCCATTACCATGCCGCGCATTGCTGCGGACAGCATGCCTGAGTGTTCTGCAACACTAACCCCTAGTAATGCAACAAGTACAGTGCCAAGTGGTGCAAAGCCAGTAAAGTTAGTCACAAGACCAGTCACAATGCGTTGCAGACCCTCAGCACTCATCAAGCTTACGACTTCAATAACACCGTCGGGGTCGCGACCTGCGGAGCCTTCTGGGCGAGGATCGATGGCAGATAGACCCATCCAATCGGCAATACCACTAAATAACACGATGGCGATACAAAACATTGCAAACAAAGTAATAGGGTGGGGAAGCATATTCCCTAAGAACTCAACAGTTGCCAAGAAGCGATTAAATAATCCTCCTTTTTGCCCCTGTTGGTTCTGACTATCAGCTTGCGTCTCTACAGCATTTGACATAGCTAAATTCTCAGTTCCAAAAAATGGCGCAACCTTAGCATTTTTTTTACATGAGGTCATGCTTAAGCGGCTATTTGTCCTCTTTTTAGGGTGAAAGGCGGAACATTGTGCAAAAACGGATCAGTTAGAATAGCTTAAGCTGATTTTTATCAGAACTTGCTTGTTTTTTGCGCCCACGACTTGAGCGACGCCTTGAAGCGTGAGTGTGAAGCACTCTGCCTGTTTCATCTTTATCTAGATGTTGTTTATAAAATGCGGAGATTTTTTCACGGGCTATTTTTGCTGCGTCATCGGGTAATATGGCTGGGCGTTGATATTGGTCTTCTTTTAAGCCGGTATAAAACCAAGGTGTATGTAAGTAATGCGTTGGAACGTGATTAAGCTCAGGAATGTAGCGGCGAATGAATTGACCTTCTGGATCATATTTTTGCCCCTGAGTTATGGGGTTATAGATGCGAAACGGATTTATCCCAGTGGTGCCTGACTGCATTTGTACCTGAGGATAGTGGATCCCAGGTTCATAATCGACAAATAGAGTGGCAAGTCTTGCGGCAGGCCTTTGCCAATCCAGCCATAGATGATAGCTTGAAAACGCCATCAACATGGCGCGCATGCGAAAGTTTATCCAGCCTGTGGTGATCAGCATTCGCATACAGGCGTCAATAAAGGGAACACCTGTGTTGCCGTGAGCCCAAAGTTCAAAACGTTGCGGATTAAATTCACTTGCACGCATATCAATTAAGGATGCATGCACAGCACGCTCTGCATAAAGCGGCTCTGATTCGAGCTTTTGCACAAAGTGGCTATGCCAGTAAAGCCGTGATAAAAAACCGCTCTTATTGCGTTTTGAGTCAACATTTATTGCAAGAGTTTGTTGTAAAACATCCCTGAGGCTTAGCACGCCATAGGCCAAATATGGACTGAGTCTAGAGCTACTGGTTACGGCTTTTACCGGGCTCGATATACCAAACAGGTAGTTGTCTATCCTATGATTAAAAAAGCTATTCAGGGTTTGCTGCGCGGCTTTGAGTCCACCTAATTGTGGCTTTGGCGCTGAGTTGCTGTCATTCCCTGGGTAGTCATTTAAAAGTGTAATGCCACTATGCTGTTGCAGCAGAGGATTGATTTTTGAAGGAGCTGGTAGACAGTCGCTTTGCAGCCAGTCTTCGGCTTGCTGTTGCCACTTATCACGATTAACTTTTCCCCTAAATACGGCTTGTTGGCGATACTCTTCATACGATACGTGTCTTTCTTTGCACCAGGCAATAACACGCAAATCGCGCTCAAATGTCCATGTATTCCCCGTTTCTTGATGGCAGTAAAGGGTTGCGATCGCGATGTGCTGATGTATCTTTTCAAGTATTTCAATGATATCGCCCTGACGAACCGTCAGTGTGCCACCTAAAAGCTGCAGCTGCTCAGCAAGGCTTAGAAGCGACTCTTTCACAAATTGAAATTGTCTTTCGCTGGTATCGGGGAGTTGCCAATATTCGGGCTCAATAACATACAAAATCAGTGTTGGTCTGCCATTATTACACGCTTCGTAAAGTGGTTTATGGTCGAACACTCTTAAGTCACGTTTGAGCCAAACGAGATTAATCATCTAACACCCCCTTAAACAATAAAGGGTAACGGCGTAGGCGTTTGCCTATGTAGTCGTCGGCGAGGATCTGCTGGCATATTCGCTCTACGTCATCGTCCACCGCAAACACCCAATCAAAGCGTTCGATGGCGAGCAAAAAGCCACGTTTTAAAAAGCGCTGTTGGCGAAATTCATCGCAGTTCTGTTTGATTATATTGAGTTTATTTGGATTTTCCCTGAGCGCTTCGACGACCTTACTTACATATGCGCGGGTTTGTTTGCTTTCAGGGTGGGGACGTCTAACGCGACGTCCTCGGTTGGTATTTGGATATAAGCTACTCATTCGCCTCTTTAAAAATGTAATCTAGCTTCTTAATAAAGTCGTCTTTGTGCTTATCTTGTTCATAATCCAAGTGATAAGTATTATGAAACCCAGAGCGCAGTAACACGCCACTGCCTTGCAGGTATATGGTGTAACCATCTGGATCTGAATAGGCCACTATGCCCTCATAGCGTTTACCTTCTTCAGTTACTTCACCGTGCTTTTGAATATGCTCGAACACCGTTAACAAGAACTTGCTATCTAATTCATTTTTCATTGTTCACCTCGATACTTGGAATACGCTTTCACTGTGATAGCCGATCACTTAACTAACGCTGAAATTGCCTTAAATTGCTCATTCTTGGCCGATTTTAGCCACTGAAATAAAATAGACTCTAAAGCCAAAAAGCGTGCGCCATCTGCCTGCATCTGTAGTAGCGCCCAATCTGTGTGTTTTGGATTACGTGAGCAAATACCATCGGCAACTATCACAACGTTGAAATTGTCCGCAAGCAGGTCATTGACGGTTTGTTGTACACAGATATGACTTTCGAGGCCAACCACGACTATGGTGTCGCGTTTATATTCTTGAATAGCTTGCTTGCAAGATTCAACGTGGTAGGCACTAAACGCGGTTTTTTCGATAACCGGAAGATTAAATTCAAGTAAACTCGGTGCTGTATGGCCAAGCCCTTTGGGATATTGCTCAAAAATCAGTGCAGGAACAGTCAAATGTTCTGCAGCTTGTAGTAGGGTGGTTACTTGGCGCTCGATATCGCCAAATACCTCAATATGAGGACGAAATTTTTCTTGAATATCGATCACTAAGATCATGCTGTCCGAAGGTATCAAATTCATCATCTTCTCCTTAGAGATTACGTTGCAAGGCGAGCACGCGCGCTTCGCTATTACGTTATTTATTCGTTACAATGATATACCCACTTAAAAAGTAAACGGTTTTGGCGTGAAAGTACATTTTCTTGGCACTTCTTCAGGTAGCCCATCTAAGCAACGTAATATGTCGGCAGCGGCAGTAAGCTTTGAAAATACCAAAGCCTGGGTACTAATTGACTGCGCCGAAGCGACCCAGCATGCGCTGTTGCACAGTGAGTTAACCCTATATCATCTCGAAGCTATTTGTATTACCCATCTTCACGGGGATCATTGCTATGGATTACCCGGACTCATTTCATCCATGGCGTTAAACTCTCGCAAAGCGCCGCTAAAATTAATTGCGCCGAGGGCCGTTATTCAGTTTGTGCAAAGCTGTTTTACACTGACAGAGGTGAGGTTGAGTTTTGACTTAATCACCATCGCCCTTGAAGAAATAAACGATAAGTTACAGCTTGAATGTTGCGATATCGAAACCATAGCGCTACAACACAGAGTGCCCAGTGTTGGCTATAAACTCACGGAAAAGTGCATTCCTCGCAAGTTAAAAATAGACAAACTTCAGCAAGATGGCATTGCGTCTGGCGGCCACTACAACCTGTTGCAAAAGGGCCAAGACGTGGAATACCAAGGCCGACTTTTAACCTCGGATGACTACAGTTTTTATAGTTGGCAACCTCGAGTTGCAATAATTTGTGGTGATAACGAAAAGCCCGGCTTGCTATCGCAGATGATAAAAGGGGTCGATTTGCTTGTTCATGAAGCTACCTTTACCGCTGCAGATCTTCATAAAGTGGGATTTCATACAGGGCATAGCGATGCTAAGCGCATCGCTCAATTTGCACAATTACATCAAGTGCCCATACTCGCGCTCACTCATTTTAGCGTGCGCTATCATGGCGAGGGCATGCTCCAGCCTCTTATTGAAGAGGCCAAGTTGCACTTTAGCAATGCACTCATCATCGCAGAGGATGGTCTGATTGTAGACATTCCAAAGCAAAAGCAAGTTGAGTGCGCAACCGCTTAGCTCTGGGATAGCTCGCAAAACCAACGCCAATCGGCTACGACTTGCTCGCTGTAATGACTGGCCGATTTGACCAATTCATCGATGAGACTAGGCAAAATGGCTACTGCATCCTCTTGAAATTGTAAGGATCGTCTATCTGCTCGCATATGTGAAAGGGCAAGGGCTTCACCGCATGCTTCTGCATATTGGCTAAAGCCCGACTTAGTCGCTGCACGCTTACCAATGGTGATGTCTTCTGGGTCTATACCAACGCGAGCATGATGGCGCGAGCGTACCAGCCAATGGCTGCCTTGCCACAATGCATTATCTAAAATGAGATCGGTACGGCGCTGCATTTTTCTTTGACTGTTGACGGTTAAGTGTGCGGGATCTAAGCGATTCACAGGGCTTAAATTTGCAAAGTAAGCAAGAGGCGAAGCGAGTTGCTGTTGTTTTACCTCCACAATGTGACATAGCGGCAGAATATCTTTAGTGGGCTTTTGTACGTTTGGGCCAACCAACAAGTAGTATCTGCTCAGATGCAGTGAGCCTGTGCCTTGGTCGATACGCTCAACACAATCTAAAATTTCGTCATCAACATAGGGCGCAAAGTGATGAATAAGGTTTTCTTTTAAATCGGGATCAAGTTGCTTAAACTTCAGTTTGTCTTCGCGAAAACGTAGCGGCTTAATGCTGAGGTCGATTTCCTTAGCAAGTGTACTTTTAATCGTAAACGCGGCGCCACCCGCCATTCTTTGCAACCCTTTTTGCCATCGTTTATGCAATATATGGTTATTATCAAACTCGGTTAAGCCTGTGTTGCTATCGACCTTATGTTCCAGCGACAACTGACAGGCTTTTAGGTAGCTGTGTAAAAAGTCCAATTGTGCTTGGGCAACCAGCTCTTTACTTACCAAAGGTTTACTTCGGTCTTTAATATCCTGTGCTTGCTCTTGAATACGCCCACCTTCTAGTTGGGTAAGCGGTAAACTCACTAAAAAGCGAAACAGGTCCCACACAGCGTGTCCGACGCAGGCATCATCGAAGTCATTAGGTTCAAAGATTAGGGTATCGCCGTGGCTGCCTTCTTCACTATGAAAGCCAAAATTGCCCGTATGACAATCGCCCATTACGTAGGTGAGTGGCAGGCTGGTGGCCGCTTCAGGTAACTGCAGTTGTTGCTCCAGTAAGTCCTTATACATAAGCGCGGCACTACCACGGAAGAACCGAAATGGACTGAGTCTCATTTTGTCGAATTTACTGCACTCATTGCTTACGTGAATGCCTTCACGCTCATTAAAGTAAGATGCAAGATAGTCGTGACGATTCATGGATTAGTCCTCCCTTTGAACAATACCCAATTGAGATTTTGCCAGTTTTACAACGGCTTTATCGATAGGTGGGGGACTAATATCAACCCCCGTGCTTAACGCTTCGACAATGGTTTTCATCACTTGTACGCGGGCATACCATTTATGTTCCGCGAGGATCAAATGCCATCCCGCTAAATTGGTATCGGTTTTAGCAAACATATCATCAATTGCTTGCTCATAATCTTGTCGCTTTTGGCGGTTGCGAATATCTTCTTCCGTTAGTTTCCAGCGCTTATACGGATTATTTAAACGCTCTGTAAAGCGTTTGAGCTGTTCGTCTTCGCTAATGTGTAAAAATAGCTTAACAATGCGGACGTTATCATCTGTCAGCAGACGCTCAAATTCATTGATTTCTTGATAGGCGCGGCGCCACTCTTGCTCACTAGCAAATGCTTCAACCCGTTCTACCAACACTCGGCCGTAGTATGAACGGTCGAAAATAGTCATAGTGCCCCGAGGTGGTAACTTCGTTTGAAAACGGTATAGGTAATGCCGGCCTTGTTCCTCGGGCGTTGGTTTTGCGATTGGGTAGACCTTAACGCCACGCGGATCGAGTTTTTCTGTCATGCGGCGAATAGCGCCTCCTTTACCAGCCGCATCCCAGCCTTCAAACACTAAAATAGCGCGCTTCCCTTGATGAAAATAGGCTTGTTGCACATGTAATAGTTGGGTTTGCCAGTACTTTAACTCGCTTTTGTAGTGTTTTTTTGAATCAATAGCGGGGTGTGTCATGGGAGGCTTAACACTTAGTCCGCGATTCAGCGCCTTTATTTCTGATACATAACTGGTCATGCTAACTCCTTTAATCGCCTTTGGTTAAGTTGGCCCTGTTGCTGTCAAAGTGCTTTTCAACGCGAAAATATTACCGCACCAACTAACTTTTGAGCGTGTTAGAGTAACCTAGCTTAAACTCTACAGGGACTTTTTGACAATGATATGTCATACCATTTTGTCTTACACTTCCCTAATTTGAGGGAGCTAATCAGGCGCTAACGGCGTTAAAAATTTCTCATCATTTAGAACAGGTAAATAGCAAAATTTTTCCTTGATTGAATAACTGACTCCATCAGTATAAAATCTACCCCGAATAATATCTCGCGCTCATTGATGAGTAGCAAATTGCATTGATGAGGAACAACCGGAATAAACAAGGAAGGATTGGCATGAAGCCTTTTGACAAATGGCCTGCGCTTGTGCAAGACGCACAGCAAGGTACATTCGATGATTTACTTTTTCAGTCAGATTCAGACGTAAAAAATTCGGCACAACCAACCAGATTGCCGATGGCTAAAGTGCCCAACATCATTCTTAAAGCACTTAACCCCCATCACACTGACTATATTCGTATTGACCCAAAAGAAGCTCGTTACTGGCATGGTGGACTTCATCACCATGACGATAGACAACTACTCGTTATTTCAAATAACCAAGCACAACGTCTCAAAACGGTTTCTCAAGGCAATATAAAGGAGATCTTTGCGTTTATTAAAAAGTCAGCGCTTGAGGCTAAAGTGGAAGGTCAGTTCGGTTCTGGTGGCAGTAAAGGCTTCTCGGGTGGGGCGGGAGAGTTAAGCCAAAACGGTGCACATTTAGGTGCTGCAGCTAAATATGCTGCTACAAGCGATTACTCAAAAAATGATGGTGTGGGCTTCAATAGTAGCGAAGGAGCAGGTACAACGCGACCGTCAATGGGTAAGAGTAACGCTGGCATTAAAAAAACACCCACTAAGCTAGAAAGTACAGCACAACCCATAGATACCATTGCGCCATCCGTCATTATTGGTCAACCAAATCCAAAGCAAATCGTAAAACTAGAGCAAAACCAAGCCACTAAAAGGCGTTTTGCAAATCATGTATTAGGGCCGGGAGAAACTGCCGCGAGTGTTGTCGAGCAGTATACAGGCACACCAAATGAAAGCCGTATATATGGTTTCAACCATCCTCAGTTTACTATAAAAAATCCTCCCAAAGCGGGTGATAAAGTCAGGGTGAATACCGGCTTTGACGTACTAGTTAAAGGGCAATTTTATAACAGCAACAGCGTTAACCTAATCTGGAAAGGGCCAACGTCGGGTTCAAAATCAGCCATATTGGAGCAAGTGAATGGCAAATATCTACCAGACAGAGGCTACGATTGGGAGTTGGCGCTACCGCTTGTGGCGGGGGAATACACATTAACCGCTGAAGCCGGAGGTGCGACGCACTCCGTGAGTTTTTCGGTTGAAGAATCCGAAGACCAACTGGAAATTATTGATTTTATATATATTCCAGAAGATAACAGCTTTATAGCGGTCACGCAGTCACTTGCCGATATTTTAGAGCAAGAAATGGAAGTACTTAACCCTCCCATGGAGCAGCTAAAGCAAGCGCTGGCTGGACAACAAGACCTCTCGAAACAAGATGATAAAGTAATTGACGCAAAAAAGGCGTTAAACGAGACCCTAAAACCACTTGTTTCAGGCCCTACCGCTAATAAAATTACCGAAGTCATTGGCTTTAAAGGTCGAAAGTATACCTATGTGCGTAGTGATAAAATCGCCAATCATACTAGACGCTACAAAATTGATACGGACATTCGAAACGGCCGCCGTTTTAGCGATGCGAATGGCAACTTAGACCGTAAAAAACTGAACAAAGCGCTTAAAAATGATTTGAGTAAGCTAAAGGTCAATTTTAAGTATGATAAGAAGCTTGTCGACACGTATACAACCATATGGGGCGAATGGGCTAGGGAGCTTAATAAAGATCTAAAGATAAAAAGGTTTGAAAAAAGCGACTATTTTGACGCCAGTGCAGAGGCGCGACTAATGCGCTACACCCATGGTGCGGGCATTGCTGCAAACTTTAGCCCAAAAGATGGTGTTTTTTCATTTCAAGCTGATGGCAAAGTCGATTTTGCAGTTGGTGAAGCAAAAGCTGCAATGAGTGGTTACTACCCTAATAAAAAGGGGTATGAATTTAAGTTTATGATGCCACTTAAAAATACGACCAAAGAGCGTGAGATAAACTTAGGCGCGATCCGGTTAAATGCGACCATTGCCCTTTTTGGCTATGCAGGAGCGAAATTACAAGCGGCGGCAAATGTAGGCTGCACAGTAAAGCAAGGTAAAATGATGCTTGAGGGATTAACCCCTGAACAAGTAAAAGCACTTAGCCGCGCTGATCGCAAGTTTGAACCTGTAAAAGGTGAGCTCAGCGCATTTGCTGGGGTATCCGCAGGCTGTGAGTTAACTGGTGCTTTGCAGTGGGATAATCCAGAAAAATCCGGAAAATCTAGCTTTTGTGATTTAGCTAAATTAGGTGGAAAGGCAGAAGGCGCATTTGGCGCCGGTGCAAACGCCGGGTGTTTTATTGGTTATGAAGACGGAAGGTTTATACTTCGCGCGAAGTTGGGACTTATCTGGGGCGTAGGTGCTGGCGGAGAGTTGGTCTGTGAGATAGGTGTAGATGAAATTGTCACGCTTGCCCAGTTCGTATATCACCAGCTTAAAAATAATGATTATGATTACCTTGAGTTTATACAGCCATTGGCATTTAACGTGCTGTATAAAGCCGTGGGTATGCATATAGCAACAGGTAAAGATATTGCTGAGTTTGTTGGTGGGACGATTGACTCGGTTGATAAGTGGTGGCGAACTAAAGTGCTTATCCATGATCAAGCCAAGGCCATTATACAGAGAGTTGAACAAACACCAGAAATGCTTAAGTTTACGGTACCTGAGTCCAAGGGAGCTTTTTTAAACTTATTAGCGAATCCCAACCTCGCCAGCCTTATAGACTCAGACGCCTACAGCTGGTCGGGCTTAAATGAGCAGCGCGAGAATGCGATTATTATCATACTTAAGCATATTCTCTGCACTGAAGAGCTAGATGAAGTATTGCAGCATATGGGGGAGGGCGGCGAAAAATGTAGCCGAGAAGAAGGCTTATCTCAGCTGAATAGTATTTTAGAAGGTGCTCAGCAGCGTGAGTTTGATGCATGGCGACGCAAACTACCAAGCAGAGCACGTTCCGGTTCGGTTGCAGTAGCTATGCTTAATACAACTCCATTTATCGCAATGGCTTAATTATAGACGTGCAACCAAGCTAGTTTGGTTGCACACTTAATTTTGTCGACTGATTAAGCGCGCAGCGAAATCCTTTAGCACGATACGCCTCATCAAGCTCATCTGACTCTTGCCGTGTATATACATTACTACCGCGGGGAGACTCTAAAAACCTGCCACCTCGCATGACCTTTTTTGTGCCTTCTTTTGGCCCTTTAGGATCCTGCTCTGGGGAGTGTTGATAGTAATCCTCAGCCCACCAGTCATTGACCCATTCAATCATATTGCCGCTTAAATCATAAAACCCCAATGGATTAGGGGGATAGGTGCCACTAATATGCGGCTCTGGCTCTTCGGCGAGAGAGTAATTTACACCGAGTTCAAGCATACCGGTATTGGTGGCAAACAAAATATTTTCACCACGGTTTCGTGCAGCAAATTCCCATTGTGCTTCTGTGGGTAAATCAAAGGGTAGCTGGGTTAACTCAGCGAGCCATAAACAATAGTTTTTTGCGCCATACCAACTTACTCCAGCAGGGAATTCAGGTGCACGCCAAATTTCATCTTTATCCCATTTTGTCCACATGGTTTTTGGTAGGTCGTTTACCGCGGTGTATAAATCAAAATCGCCATAGCTTACCTCATAAGCCCCCATCGAATAGCTGGTAAGGGTCACCTTATGAGCGGGTTTATTGTCGCGGGCTATGGTCCAAGGCAAGTTATTAGGGCCACCGCCATCGCCCATCATAAAGCTGCCGCCTTCAACAAATACCATTTGGGCTTTTGTGCGCTCAATAAGAGCTTGCACTTGCTTGTCTTGCTCGCCAGTAAGCGCGTCTATTTGTTGGCCTAGGTCGTCACACCCGCTTATGACCAAGCATAGTAATGTCGCTAAAGGGGTTAATATCTGGTGATCAATCTTGTCCATAAGTGTGCTATCCATATAATCTTTGCGGTATTTCTATCAGTTTTATTTACACATTTATCATAACTTGTTTAGCCGCATCTTTCTAAGTAAATAAGTATCTAAATACTTATTTCAATTTTAGTGTTAATACTTTTATACTAGCTAATGAGTAAGCAACGTTATTTAATAAGGAGATAGTAATGAATGCTTATAATATCGAAATATTGAAACAATCCATTGACGATAAAACACGCTTTGATGGCTGGGTATTTGGTTTGCCCCCCGGAATTAAAGCCAATCAATGGCCGCTTGATCCACATACAGGTTATCCGCTAAAGCACAGCTTTACACTAAAATTGCCAGAGGGCTATCGCACTGATGAGAATGCGTATGCGGTTAGCTTTTTTGCAATCGCGGTTGAGCATAATGATGGCGGACCCGAATATATTGAAGGGTTAGAAGAGGCGTTACTTGCTGAACAGTCGCCAGATGAACCGCTATTCAAACCCTTTTGGCAGGCGATGCAAACGGTTCATCCTAGCTGTAAGTTTGCAGCGGATACGCTAGATTGTTATTACGCAACGCTCCTGCTTAGTGAAGCTGAGTTTTACGGCGAGCTCTGTTCACCGCCAACTATTATTGAACGGCATTTTGAAGATGATGTTTGTGCTCCAGAATGGCTAGTCGAGGGTGGGGCGAGTTGCTTTTGGAAAATGAACTATTCCCAGTATCTCAGTTTGCCAGCTGAAGAGTACCAAATATATCGCGAGCTTGGTGGAATTCCCCCTGAAGCAGTGAGTTTTAACCGTGCAATTGCGCTTGTTGCCAACCCTAGTGATCCTAATGCGGGCAAGACGCCCAGCGAATATGAAGATACAGGTTATATTGATCCGTACGAAGGCGACCCTGAGTGGTTAGAGAGTGTTTCGCCAAACCATTTAGGCGGGACGAGTTTAAACGGTCAAGGGATCCCAGATTTTCTTACACCTTACTACATCGAATTCGAAGAGATCTTAGGTGGGCATAACTTTGGCGGAGGGATAGGTATGCTTGATTTGGTAAACCGCGAGTTTGATTGGAGTTGTGGCTAATATTAACTAGAAAAGCAGCCTTTATGGCTGCTTTACAATTTGGGCAGAGTGCTTAGGCAAGCACTGATTTTAAACGCGATTATCTTGCGTTAGTACTTTCAAAGATTTTGTCAGCAGAAGCTGCAACAAAACCAGTATAGATCTCGCCGTCAGGTTTGGTATAACGCAAAGCAAACTCATAGAAGCAGCTTGGAATGCTAAATTCACCGTCTTTAAACTGCACGATTTGGTGATCAGCAAGCGTTGAAGATTGCTCTAGTAACACTTCTGGAGAGCCTTTGATTTCGCCGCCAGAGGTGTTTAGTTCAAAACCGTTGTCTTTGAGCGCTTGGTTTACAGCTTCAATTGTGGTGAAGTTCTTCAGATAGTTGATGCTTACCGTGAAGTGGTTTGCACGGTAGCCCCATGCAGACATCCATGCGGCATACTCGCTTTCAGCGAGTAGCTTTTTGTATGTCTCGTGAGAAACACGCCAGTGGGTGCCAGAATACAGGAAGTTTTTAGCTGTTACTGCTGACTCGTCGATTTGCTCAACCATGTCTTTAACGATAGCTTGTAGTTCTTCTGAACATTTTTCAACTAGCAGCTCAGAGATAAACACCTTTGGTTTAGTTGGATCTTGGTGTTCATAATGCTTTGCATATAGCTTTTTCGCTTCAAAATGGTATTCGCCACACTCGGTGTAACCTACGGCTTTAAAATGCGCAGCGAGCTTTTCTAGGCCTACTTTTTCGATGTTAAAGGTACGCAATGCAATGTGGTCGTTGATCACGTCGTCTTTTTGCGTTGAGCCGAGTAGTTCATGAACTTTAACTGCTGAAGGCGTTACTTCTAGGTAGTTGTCCCACAGGTGTTCAAATAATGTATCTACGTTGTTGTGCATAATGGTTTCCTAATTTTTTGTCTTGGTGACAGCTTGTTAAACTTTATACCAATTGGTATCAGCACGACATTGAAATCTATAGTTCAAATGCGTTTATCAGTTCACCTTGAGTGACATCAAGCGCATTGGCTACCTCTGCGGTCAGCTGAATTTTTTCTTCTGCTTCGCACAGATAAGCCTGATCGGTAAACGTGGCTTTAAACGCGTCTAATCGACCATTTGAAATAGCAAGACTAGGGAGCTTGTCTGGTAGTGAAGTGACTATTTCAACCTCACCTTTAAACGACTCTCTAACCGTTCTAATGTTGTCGAGTTTGGCTTCCACCGTTGGACCTGCGTCGAACAAGTCAACATAGCCACGGTGTTCAAACCCCTCTTTTTGTAACAAACGCAAAGCAGGCTTGGTTTTCTCGTGCACTTTACCTATCACAGTTTGTGCTTCTGGACTTAGTAGGTTTGCATAGATGGGATACTTGGGCATAAGTTCACAAATAAAAACTTTGTCCCCGAGACCTACCAAGTGATCTGCTTGCGGAAATTCGATGCTAAAAAAGTGTTCTTGCAGCCATTGCCAAAACGGCGAATGGCCATGTTCGTCACTTACACCACGCATTTCTGCAATAACGGTATCGCTAAAGCGTTCTGCATGTTCTGCCATAAATAAGAAACGGCTTCTTGAAAGAAAGCGACCAGCTAACCCTTGACGATGACCTTCACGTAAAAATAGCGTGCAGATCTCAGAGCTACCTGTGTAGTCGTTACACATCGACAGAATATCAACGGTATTATAGACACCCAAAGTTCTTGAGTGATGTACTGTTTTACCAAGATGATAGTGATATAAAGGCACAGACATACCGACCGCGGCTTCAATCGCAGTGGTGCCTATAATTTCGCCCGTTTGTGTGTCTTCAAGAACGAATAAATAGCCTTCGTCGTATGGTTTTGACACTGACTTTGCAAAGCTTTCAACCGAGCGGTTAATTTTATTAGACAACAATTCGTCATCTACTGGCAATGAGGTAAACCCATGGCCAGATTCAACTGCTATGGTTTTTAGCGCATCGAAGTCAGTTTTTTGTATTGGTCTTAATACTAACATGAGAAAGAGGAGACCGAGGTCCCCAGCTCCTTAGCCGTTTACTACTGCAGCAACTGCTTGTTCAAAGCGTGCTAGGCCTTGTTGGATCTCTTCATCAGTGATCACAAGAGAAGGTGTAAAACGAACTACGTTAGTGCCAGCAACTAATGACATTAAGCCGTGCTCTGCACTTGCTACAAGAAAGTCGCGTGCACGGCCTTCAAATTTGTCATTGAGTACTGCACCAAGAAGAAGACCTTTACCGCGAACTTCAGAAAATACATTGTATTTGTCGTTGATAGCATTTAGGCCATCTCTGAATAGTTGTTCTTTGGCTTTTACGCCAGCTAACACCGATTCTGTATTTACTGTGTCAAATGCAGCTTCCGCTACCGCGCAGGCTAGTGGATTACCGCCATAGGTTGAGCCATGGGTGCCCACTTTAAGGTGAGCTGCAATTTCAGTGGTGGTAAGCATCGCGCCAATCGGGAAACCGCCGCCTAGTGCTTTTGCGCTAGTTAGGATATCAGGTGTTACACCTAGCCCTTGATAAGCATATAGATCACCAGTTCGGCCAACACCCGTTTGTACTTCATCAAAAATAAGTAGCGCGTTGTGCTTATCACATAGCTCGCGCACAGCTTGCACAAACTCAGCATTTGGAGAAATGATCCCGCCTTCACCTTGAAGCGGTTCCATCATGACTGCGCAAGTATTGTCTGAGATTGTTTTTTCAAATGCAGCTAAATCGTTATAGTCGATGTGAGTGATATCAGCAGGTTTTGGACCAAAACCGTCAGAATAGGCTGCTTGACCACCAACCGTTACCGTGAAGAAAGTACGACCATGGAAGCCTTTATTGAATGCGATAATTTGCGTTTTTTCTGCACCAAATTTATCCAGTGCCCAACGACGCGCAAGTTTAAGTGCCGCCTCGTTTGCTTCAGCGCCTGAGTTTGCGAAATAGACTTTTTCTGCGAATGTTGCATCAGTTAACTTTTTGGCAAGGCGAAGCGCAGGCTCGTTGGTCATCACATTTGATAGGTGCCAAATTTTTTCGCCTTGCTCTTTAAGTGCAGAGACTAGCGCAGGATGACAATGGCCTAGACAGTTTACGGCGATACCGCCTGCAAAATCGATGAACTCTTTACCTGTCTGATCCCATACGCGAGAGCCTTGGCCTTTAACAGGAATGACAGCTGACGGGTTGTAGTTTGGAACCATGACTTCATCGAATAATTCGCGATTTGCTTGCATGACGCTTTCTCCTAAATTGTTATCATTGTGCGGTATTACTGTCGGGCAGAAGCTGATTACTTATTGTTCTGCTCACAGCCAACTTGCTATTTCTTCATTATTACGCGCTTTTGTAATAATTTGCAGTGCAATAATTCACATATTTGCTATCATTTATGTCAAATTAACATGGTTAAATTGCAAAATGATTAGTTCACAAGACGAAAAGCTCATTGCACTGTTGCGTAATAACGCACGAGAGAGCATTTCTGAGTTAGCACGTAAGTTAGACCTTTCCAGAACCACAGTACAAAATCGTATCGCAAAATTAGAGCAAAATGGCGTAATTAAAGGCTATCGCGTAGAGTTCGCGGAGCAGTATATGGACGATTTAGTATCGGCACACGTTTCTATCAAGGTAAAACAAAAACTCACGACAAAGGCGAATTTGGCATTGCAGCAGTTGCCAAATGTTTCTTCGCTTTATGCCATTAGTGGGGAATATGACTTGATTGCCGTTGTTGAAGCGCAGAGTTTGGAGCAGTTGAGTCATCTGCTAGATGAAATCGGTAATTTAGAAGGGGTTGAGCGTACTAATTCTTCGGTTATTCTAGAAACCAAATTTAAGCGATAGCGCGTTATCCCGATCTTAATGAATATTGGGTAATCAAGTTCTGGGAAGGTGAGGCCAGTCCTTTTCATAAAGCTCGACTTTGAAGTTTGTTAATTTTACTTTCTCAAATTGATCAGGAGAAATAAGGGCCCTTTCTTTGTTGAGAAAATATATGAGCTCATATAGAGCGTTCGATATAATTCGCAACCTAGTTAAAGTGAAATTATTGCTTTGTTTCAACTGGCTTAAGATCAAGAGTTCTTTCAAAGCAGCAAAACTTTCTGAGGATTTTATAAGTTCATCGTAAACCGATAAAAACTGCTTATAGGACATACACCCTTCGCTATCTTGGGCTAAATGCTCACCAATTTCAGTTTGCATGAATTGAAATATAGGCCTGTCAATTTTGACTCTGCTGTAAAAGTACTTTTGAATGTTTGTATCAGCCAGAGCCCGTTCTATTTTTTTCAAGTAATAATTAAATTCATTGGTTTTGCTATCATCCCCAAAATCTAAATAGCTAAATTCAGTTTTGAGAGACTCAACCCAATAGAAATACCGTGCAAACATATAAAGCGTAGATGATAGATAATGTTTTTTTGTCATCGGCCATGCACCATACATAGGTTGACTATCATCATCTACCAAAAGAACTGGGTTTTTTGAATTGGATTGCCTTTGACAAACATGCCACAGCCGATCTTGAAGGTCACTAGCGGACAGTAAAATTTTACCTGAATACTTTCTTACGATAGCTTCTAGTTGTTTTTTGATCTCTACTTTATTGTTGTAATCAAGTTCCCTGAGTTTTAAACCTGATTTATACTTTTCAATATCCCTTTTAAAGATATTGCTAGCAACATTTTTGGCTAAAAATACAACGATAGCTGTTCCCACCGCAATACCTCCGCCGAATCCTAACCCTGTAGCTATTTCTCGAATAAGCCTCTGTGGAAAGTCAATTTCTGTCATGCTTAAGATCTCTGTTTCAACGTTAGAATTGTTTCTGCTTTGTTCAAAGTGATTTGTAGCAGCATTCAAACTGAAAGGTTTCGTTAATACGAATAAGTGTAGAGTGTATAAAGTCGGTTATCCAACTTGCTCTGGTAACCAAATGCTGGTGCCGGTGGCTGCGATATGATTCACATTGCCATTTAACACTTTGCTACCAACATTATTTGAGCTTTCAGGCCTGCTAACTAAATACCCCTGTACACAGCTAATTCCTAAGTTTTTAACTAGCTCAAATTGTTCGGTTTGTTCAACGCCCTCGGCAACAATTTTTAATTCTAACTGCTGTCCAAGTTCGCTGATGGAATTGAGGATCTTACGATACTTAGGGTTGCTATTAGCTTGAGTGATAAACAGTTTATCGATTTTTATCACATCAATAGGTAAATCGGCGAGGGTGCTTAGTGAGCTAAAACCTGTTCCAAAGTCGTCAATCGCGACACTTATTCCTGCATCTCGGCATTGTTGCAATTGTGAAATCGTTTCATTGCTGGCCTTGATAAGAGTAGATTCAGTGATCTCCAACATCAAAGCAGTGGCTGGTAAACCGGTTTTTTCTAGGGCAGCATTTACCCATTCAAAGACCTTTCTGTGCTTTAGTTGTATTCCAGAAACATTGACTGAGATTTTTACCTTTTTCATCCCTGCATTGTGCCATGCACACATTTGCCTACACGACTCAAGTAGGATCCAATCACCAAGCTCTAGAATCAAATTAGACTCCTCTGCAATTGGAATAAATTCGGCCGGTGGAATTTGTCCTTCTATCGGGTGGTTCCAACGAATAAGCGCCTCAAAATAGTCGATAGCACAATCTTCAACATGCACTATTGGTTGGAATGACAGATAAAAGCTTTGCGCAGAGATAGCGAGTCGTAACTCTTGTAAGAGGTAGTGATAACGTCGCATTTTCGAACCCATTTCGGGGGAATAAACTTTAAAAATCCCACGACCATCCGTTTTTGCTCTGTACATAGCAACATCAGCCATCTGTAATAATGAGTTTGGTGTTGCTGCACTATCTGGGTATACCGCGATGCCGATACTTGCTCCAATTTTGACAAGCTTATTGCCAAGCAAGAAATCACGCTCTATATCACTAAGAATGGACTGTGCGATTTCTGTGCACAAACTTGGATTGTTTAATTTGGGAATAAATAGCGAAAATTCATCGCCGCCGAGTCTTGAAAGGTTTTGTTCAAGGCCATGAATAGGGTGGCAATCTTCTAAACCATATTGGCGAACCACTTTGGAGAGCCGAGCGGCAACTTGGATCAGAATTTCGTCGCCAAAACTGTGGCCAAAGGAATCATTGACCTGCTTAAAGCCGTCCAAATCAATAAATAGCAGGCCACATTTTTGTCGCGCCAACTCTGCTTGCTTTAACTTTGCCTCGATATGGTCAATATATGCATGTCTATCTATTAACTTAGTGAGCTTGTCTTGAAAAATTTGAGACTCTGAATGGCGTTTTACTCGTGCAAGATGACTAGACAAATCGTGGATCGCATGGCTGAGCTTGGCAAGAGAAGACTGATGATGTAGTGGCGCACTATCAACCTCTAAACGCGTCAATATTCCTCCAACGTCCTTATTCACCTCGCTTATATCTTCATCTTGATTACGATAGCGGCGCTCTGATTTAAAAAGATACGTAACAATAGCGAGTAAAGTTGCAATTGAAATTAGAGTGATTGGAGAAGTAAACACGGCATACCAAACTGTACTTACATCCAGATATTTGGGTATTCCTAGTGTTGATTCTACCGCAACATAGGTGTGGTTTCCGCTTGCTGCAAAGCTCAAGCCGTGCAGTAGTGGGGAATACCAAGGTGATACCATTGATGTTGTAAGGTGTTCATTTGCCGAGGTTGTAGCGAGCAGCTCAAGCACATGAGCCTTAAAAGACAGATGCAGCAATATGACTACAAATAATGTGCCCAGAAGTAGGGTACTTGTTAGTCTTATCGCGTTTGGCATGAATAGGCTTTCCTTAGCAATTCAGACTCTTGCATATTACGGAGTAATAGTACTCAGATGAGATCTTCATCGCAAAAAATGTAATCTGAAATTATAGTTGCTAACCTAGTTTTTTACACACTTTAGCATTCAGTTGCAAACTTCATCGTGCAAAAGTACTAAAAATTTTACTTTGCAGACTGCTTTATATGAGCGGGATCAATTATTAGTTAAATTCACTTTACATGATAACCATTCTTAACTAGCTTTCTTGTAGACTCTTAATGTGATTGGCTCAGTGATTGCAAGGAACTCATAGTAAACTGAAATCACTGCTTATCTGATTTAGATTGCGCCAAAGCGGTGCAAAATTGCACCAAATTTGTACTGTCATACAAACTCAATATTTGTTTGCTGTACTTAGGGCTGTTGATTTTTAAAGCGAACGGTGAGTTGCCATCTAATTAAAATTTAATTTTGCAATTTAATTTCACTTAAATCTCAATATGCTCGACATAAATCGTACACAGTTACCAGTCGTTTGCAGTATTAGCGTACGTCACTGTGAAATAAGGACTCACAAAAGGTAAACGGGGGTTATATGCTCACTAAACGGTTTTTCAAAACAAAAGACGAAGCAGAAATTACATTTTCATTTTCACACCCAGAAGCGAAAACGGTGGAACTTGCTGGTGATTTTAATGATTGGCAACCCGAGCCGATGAAATTCATCAAAAAAGACAGTGCGTTTAAGCTTAAACACCGTTTACCAACCGATAAAGACTACCACTTCAGATATTTGATTGATGGCGAAGTCTGGGACAATGATCATCAAGCAGATGATTATGTGCCAAACGGCTTTGGAGAAGACAACAGTGTTGTGTCCACAGCGAGAGCGTAACTTTATAAATGGACAACATTGCTCAGCTTCTTTATCTCTATGGTATTGGTTATGAGTACCATAAATACACGGGTGATCATGTGGTATTTGATCACCAAACTCGCCTACAGGCATTGCAGGAGTGCGGTGTTGATGTCAGCAATCTAGATGAAATAAATACACTCAATTTTGAGTTGGATATTGCTAAGTGGTTAACGCCAGTTGAAGCCATTACTTTGGTTTGCAAAGAGACACCAAC
Source organism: Pseudoalteromonas sp. GCY (assembly GCF_016695175.1). Classification (NCBI taxonomy): domain Bacteria; kingdom Pseudomonadati; phylum Pseudomonadota; class Gammaproteobacteria; order Alteromonadales; family Pseudoalteromonadaceae; genus Pseudoalteromonas; species Pseudoalteromonas sp. GCY. The sequence continues at coordinate 180,514 of NZ_CP068022.1, read as the reverse complement.
TATCACGGTAAGAGTGGATGTCGGCCTGCAGATTAACGAATTAACTGTGTCGATCCCTGCATTGGGTTATTGCTGTGTTTGCGATCCCAACAAGCAAGTAGCGATTGGGGATTACCGCTATCAAGATACACGTTATGTTCAACTTGAAATGCCAATTAACGCGATTGAAGTGGGTTATCATAGCGCTGAGATAATGTTAAATGGTGCGCGGTTTGAGACAGAGCTTTGGGTGACGCCTAGACAGTGTTATGACCCGATTGAACAACATAAAAAGCTCCTTGGATTGTCTATTCAACTATATTCGTTAAAGCCTGCAGGCAGCAAGCTAAGTGCGGATTTTTATGAGCTAAAGCAATTAGTTGAGGCTAGCGCAGCTGAAGGGGTTGACTATATTTTGTTAAACCCACTGCATTTATTATTTGTTGATGAACCAGAAAAAGCGAGCCCGTACAGCCCAAATGACCGACGCCTACTGCACCCTTTTTACATTTCTATAGAGCTGTTGTGTGAACAATTTGGCTTAGATGTGAGTGTGTTCGCCGACTATTTAGACGTCTCAAAGAGTAACTTGAGCGCGACATATCTTGATATGACTCACTGTATGGAAAGTAAGCTTAACGCGTTACGTTTTGCGTGGCAGCTATTGTGTGAACAAAATGGAGCGTGGCGTGCAGACTTTGCTCGATTCTGCCAGACTAAGCAGCAAGAGCTTAAGGCATTTGAGGACGATGAATTTGCTAAGTTTTTACAATGGCTTGCGTTTGAGCAATTAACTCAATGCCAATCTTCGGCACTGAATGCCGGTATGGCCGTAGGTTTAATCAATGACTTAGCCGTTGGTTGTGCTGACGGCTCAAGTGAATACAACAGCAATAAAAATTTGTATGCCGAACATGCTTGTGTGGGCGCACCTCCGGACCCTTGGGCGGAGCTCGGTCAAAACTGGGGGTTACCAGCGTTAAACCCAGTTAAGTTAAAAGCGCAGCGCTTTGCATTTTTTAAACAATTGATCCAAGCAAACATCACCGGTGTTGGGGCATTAAGAATTGACCATGTGATGGGCCTAAGAAGGTTGTGGTGGTGTTTTTATCAAGATCAGCAGCAAACAGGTTGCTATGTATATTATCCATTTGAGTACCTTTTAGCGATCCTCAAAATTGAGTCTGTCAAACATCAAGTAATGATCATTGGTGAAGACTTAGGGGTTGTTCCAATCGAAATCAAAGAAGCAATGTCTGAGTCTCATATATACAGCAATATTCTTTTTTACTTCGAGAAGGATTATCACGGTCAGTTTTTAGCACCTACGCACTATAAGCACAATGCGTTACTCATGGTTGCTAACCATGACGTCCCGCCATTTTTTGGCTGGTGGAGCCATGATGACCTTAGGTTGAAGCGTGAATATCAGTTATTGAGCGAACCCCAACTAACAAAAGCGGATGAAGAGCGAGCATCCGAGCGAGAGAAGCTTTGTCATTGGCTTGGTCGCTATGGTGAGGTGAGTGTCAGCCTTGCGAGCGAAGCCCGTGATGTGTATCAGGCGCTGATCAATGTACTCGCCAAGTCGCCTGCAAAAATGCTGACAATTCAGTTTGATGACCTCGACGAACAGAAGTTACCAGTCAATATTCCTGGTACTGACCAAGAGTATCCAAACTGGAGAAGGCGACTTAATCAGACATCAGCGGAAATTATTGCAAGATCTCGGCCGCTGATCCGAGATGCGGTAACCAGCAGGAATGAATAGATGAATACAAGAGCAAAAATAGAAGACGCCCAAGTAGATGACTACATCAGTCAATTAGCCGCTTTGGACGCTGGTAAGTGTCGCGACCCATTTGCCTTTTTAGGGCTACACCAGCTAGATGCGAAGCGCTCAGTCGTGCGCTGTTTTATTCCAGGTGCGAAAGAAGTTAAGGTGCTTACCAACGATAGCAGCTATGCTCTTGAACGGTTTCGAAAAAGTGCGTTATTCACATTAGATTTTAAAGCGGATGATATCAGCAAAGATTACCAGCTTGAAGTGCACTACCCAGAGCAAACCGTCACTGCGAGGGACGTATATAGTTTTGATAGTTGCTTGGCTGATGATGCCTTGTACTTATTTAATGAAGGGACACAAGCCCAAGCTTATTTGCATTTAGGAGCACATCAAGTAGAGATAGAGGGGGTAATAGGGTTTCGATTTGGTGTTTGGGCACCAAATGCGTTGTCTGTTTCTGTGATAGGTGAGTTTAACCATTGGCAGGCCGTGCAGCATCCAATGCGATTACATCCAGCCAGTGGTGTATGGGAGCTTTTTATTCCGGCGCTGGATGTTGACTGCTGCTATAAATTTGCAATCACCACAGTTGAGGGTGAGCGTATAGAAAAGGCCGACCCTTTTGCATTTAAAATGGAACAAGCACCAGGCACTGCGAGTATAACTCAGGCGCGACCAGCCGCTTTCACATTGAGCCAAGCTGATCATGATAAAAAGGCGCTACGTAATAAAATCGATGCACCCATTAGTATTTATGAAGTGCATTTGGGCTCTTGGAAACGCCGAGAGGAAGAAAATAATCGCTATCTCACGTATCGGGAGTTAGCGGAAGACCTTATCCCCTATGTAAAGTCACTGGGGTTTACCCATCTGCAACTTATGCCTATCAGTGAATATCCTTTTGACGGCTCGTGGGGTTACCAACCAGTGGGGTTATTTTCGCCAACTAGTCGTTTTGGTGGCGTGGAGGATTTTGCTTACTTCGTCGAACGCTGTCATCGTGAAGAACTCGGATTACTTATCGACTGGGTGCCAGGACATTTCCCGTCAGATCCCCATGGTTTACATAAGTTTGATGGCACTCATCTATTCGAACATGCTGATAAGCGTCAAGGGTTTCACCCAGATTGGAACACCTATATTTTTAACTACGACCGGGCTGAAGTAAAAAGCTTTTTGCTGTCGAATGCGATGTATTGGATCAAAGAATACGCCATCGATGGGTTACGAGTTGATGCCGTGGCATCGATGCTTTACTTGGATTACAGCCGTAAACATGGGGAATGGGTGCCAAATCAATATGGCGGCCGTGAAAACCTAGGTGCAATTGAGTGCCTCAAATCAGTCAATACCAAATGCTATGGCGCTGACGAAGGTATTATGATGGTCGCTGAAGAATCCACAGCCTGGCCCGGTGTTACTCGCAGTGTTGAACACGATGGTTTAGGTTTTGGCTATAAGTGGAATATGGGGTGGATGAATGACACGCTAAACTATATGTCCAAAGACCCAATTCATCGCAAGTACCATCACCATGAAATGACCTTTTCGATGGTGTATGCCTATTCTGAAAATTACATCTTGCCATTAAGTCACGATGAAGTGGTACATGGTAAAGGTGCGTTACTGAGCAAAATGCCAGGAGACGATTGGCAGCAATTCGCTAATTTACGTGCCTACTATGGCTTTATGTTTGCCCACCCAGGTAAAAAGTTGCTGTTCATGGGCGCTGAACTTGCTCCCCGAGAGGAGTGGGATCATAACCAACAACTCAACTGGAAGTTGCTTGAAACTGAAGCGCATCAAGGCGTGTATAAGTGTGTCAAAGCGCTCAATACGACCTATAAATCAACGCCGCAATTATTCGAGTGTGATAGTAAATCAACAGGATTTAATTGGATTGATGGGGGGAATGCTGAGCAAAGCATATTTAGTTTTGTACGCTATGGACGAGATGGTGTCACACCGCTGGTGGTGATCGCAAACTTTACGCCACAAACCCATTTTCAGTTCCGCTTAGGTGTGCCGTCATCGGGTGTGTATCAAGTTATTTTAAACACGGATGACAAATCGTTTTGGGGGAGCGGCGTTGGAGTCGTTGCACATAAACAACAACTAATTGAATCGAAAAATATAGCAAGCCATGGCCTTGAGCAAAGTATCGATATAACTGTTCCGCCTTTGGCAACCGTGTATTTGCAGCTGATCTCTGGTGGCACATGCTAACCAGTTATCGCGGCGATCATCAATTATTGGGTGCGACGGCCAGTGATAAAGGCGTTAACTTCTGTGTTTATGCACCGAAAGCGAAACGCGTAACCCTGTGTCTGTTTGACAAAAGCGGTCATAGCGAAGTGAATCGGTTAGGAATGTTTCGGCATGAAGGCGGAAATTGGTCACTGTTTATCGAGGGAGCACAAGTCGGAGACTTGTATGGCTATCGTGTAGATGGAGAGTATAGCGCGGAAAAAGGCCTGCTTTTCAATGCCAATAAGTTACTCTTAGACCCATATTGTCGCGACTTTTTTGGGGAGTTTACTTGGAGTGAACGGCATTTTTGCCATTTGCCAGTAGGCCATTTAAACCCATCTGATAACGCCTGTGATATGCCAAAGAGTAAAGTGACGGCGATTGAGAAGTATCAAGGGAAGCGACCCAAGACTCCGTGGAGTAAAACGGTGATCTATGAATGTCATGTTAAGGGGGCAACTGTCCGACATCCAGATATTCCAAGTAAACACCAAGGAAAATACTTAGGGATTGCAGAACAAACTTTTATCGATCACCTCAAGCATATTGGTGTTACCGCGATTGAGCTGCTGCCTGTGCATGCGTTTATCAACGAGCAATTTCTTACGACCAAAGGGCTAAAAAATTATTGGGGATATAACAGCCTCAACTTTTTTACGCCACACAAAAGTTATCTCGTTAACGACGACATCAACGAATTTAAGGTAATGGTAGAGCGGCTCCATCAAGCTGGTATTGAGGTTATTTTGGATGTGGTGTTTAACCATACTGCGGAAGGTGGCTTGGATGGCCCGACAATTAGCTTTAAAGGGTTTGATAACCTGACTTATTACAGCACCTTGCCGAGTAAGCCCAATGTCTACATTAATGACACGGGCTGTGGAAACACAATGAATATCTCGAACCCAGTGGTATTAAGGCTTGTTTTAGACAGCTTACGCTATTGGGTAGAATACATGGGGGTGGACGGTTTTCGTTTTGATTTGGCGACGATCCTTGCTCGTCAAGCCTCGGGGTTTTCAAATCAACATGCATTTTTGCAAGCGATCCATCAAGACCCAGTGCTTAGCAAAGTAAAACTGATTGCCGAGCCTTGGGATATTGGTCCTGGAGGGTATCAACTTGGACAATTTCCCTCCCCTTGGCGTGAGTGGAATGATAAATATCGAGATACCGTTAGGCGCTTTTGGCGTGGCGATGAAGGAGTATTGCCAGAGCTTGCGATGCGTATTCATGGCTCAAGTGACCTGTTTGAACATAACTTACGTGGTCCTTTGAACTCGATAAACTTTCTTACCAGCCACGATGGTTTCTCATTGTTTGATTGGACGGCTTACGAGCATAAACACAATGAAGCAAACGGTGAGGCAAATAGAGACGGGCACAGTGAAAACTTTTCATTTAATTGTGGGGTAGAAGGGTTCAGTGCTGACCCTCAAATAAATGAATTGCGCCTCAGTATGCAGAAAAATGCATTACTCACTTTGTTTTTATCCAAAGGGATCCCGATGATTTGTGCGGGAACCGAAATGGCACATACGCAAAGTGGCAATAATAATGCCTACTGCCAAGACAACTGTACTAGCTGGCTTGCGTGGAAAAACCACCAGCAACACCACGCTTTAACCTTCTTTATCCAAGACTTACTCGCGCTTCGTAAGCAGTTTGCCGCGTTTTCTCACTCATTTTATGTTCATGACAGTGACAGTCGTTTTGCTGTGAATTGGTTTAATGAACAAGCAAAGCCGTTATCGCCTGAACAATGGCGAGAGCCAAGCCGCAAATGGTTGAGTTACACCATTACCGATCAGCAGTTAGGGCAAAGCTTATTGATAATACTGAACGCCAGTGAGAGTGCGCTGCAAATAAAGCTGCCATTTAGCGCATTTTCGTCTCATTGGCAGCAAGCAATTACCACCGCGGTTGAGCCGCAAAGACCAGAGTTAGATTCTTATTTACAGGTTCCAGCTAAGTCAGCATGGATATTTACATCAATCAAAGGGGATGAAAAGCATGGCTAATAAAAGTGCGCCAGTATGCGTCGTGAAACATTGGCAAGATGCACCAAAGATAGATGAAAACACCTTGAGTGATGATTTGACTCGTCACTTTTACTACACCTTAGGTCGAGACAAAGTAGGAGAGTCGCGACTGTATTTATACCATGCATTAGCCTTGACTATTCGTGACCGATTAGTTGCCCGCTGCCGGGCAACCAAAGAACACATTAAGAGTAAAAAGACGCGCAAAGCAGCTTACCTCTCGTTGGAATTTTTAATGGGTCGAGCACTGTCTAATGCAGTGTTAAATCTAGATTTAGAAGAACAAGTTCGAGCGGCATTACAAGAATACTGTACTGAGCTTGAAGAGGTCGCGCAGGCTGAGCATGATGCTGGTCTGGGTAATGGCGGTTTAGGCCGTCTTGCTGCTTGCTTTTTGGATAGCTGTGCTTCATTAGCTCTTCCTGTTATCGGTTACGGTTTGCGTTACGAATTTGGGATGTTTAACCAAACCTGTGAACAGGGTCACCAAGTTGAGCAGCCAGACAATTGGCTTCGTGAAGGCCACCCATGGGAACTTGCCGCACCAGAACAAGCCCGGAGAGTTAAGTTCTTTGGCCATGTTGAAGTACACACTGACAAAAATGGTAGGCAGCATCGTGAGTGGCTTGATACACAAGATATCCTCGCGGTGCCTTACGACGTTCCAGTTCCTGGGTATCGTAATGAGGTCGTAAACACATTAAGGCTGTGGAAATCTGAGGCGACCGACGAGTTTGACCTCAATGAATTTAATGCCGGTAGTTATTCAGAAGCGGTGGCGAAGAAGAATCTCGCAGAGCAGATAACGATGGTGCTGTATCCCAATGATGCCAGTGAAAATGGCAAAGAGCTGAGACTAAGACAGCAGTACTTTTTATCCAGCGCGAGCTTGCAAGACGTGATCACAACATGGGTTGAGCAATACGGCGATGATTTCAGTGATTTTGCGGATTATCACGTATTCCAACTCAATGATACCCATCCCAGTATTGCCGTTGCCGAGCTAATGCGCATTTTATTAGACGATTATGAGCTTGAGTGGGATGCAGCGTGGAAGATAACGACATCAACCATGGCGTATACCAACCACACTTTATTGCCCGAAGCATTAGAGCGTTGGTCTGTGAGTTTATTTGAGCGCTTGTTACCTAGGTTGCTCGAGATTATCTATGAGATTAATGCACGCTTTCTCTCGGAAGTCGCACTCAAATGGCCAGGTGATATGGAAAAGCAGCGCGCGCTGTCACTGATTGAGGAATCCAGTCATCCTCAAATTCGCATGGCTTATCTGGCGATTGTAGGTAGTTATTCTGTAAATGGCGTTGCGGCTTTACATACAGAGCTATTAAAAGCTGGTTTGTTTAACGATTTCTATCAACTTTGCCCAGAGAAGTTTAATAATAAAACGAACGGTGTGACGCCAAGGCGCTGGTTATCGCACTGTAATCCTGAGCTGGCGAAATTGATTAGCGATAAAATTGGCGACGGGTGGCAAGCTGATTTTTCTAAAATTAGTGAACTACGTCGTTTTTATGATAATCATGCCTTCCAAAAGCAGTGGTTGACAGTAAAACAAAACAACAAACAGCGCCTCGCAGAGCTAATTGCCCGTGAATGTCAGGTAGAGTTTGACCCAGCTATGATGTTTGATGTTCAGGTTAAGCGTATTCATGAATACAAGCGTCAGCTACTTAACGCGTTGCACGTGATTCATCTTTACGATCGGATCTGTCGTGGTGATGTGGCAGAGCTCGTTCCTCGTTGCGTACTGTTTGGGGGGAAGGCTGCACCTGGTTATTACATGGCGAAGAAGATCATTAAATTAATCAATAACATTGCCAATGTTATCAATAATGATCCTGCAGCTAAGCCCTATCTTCGAGTTGCTTTCATGCCCAATTACAATGTGTCAAAAATGGAAGTGATTTGCCCAGCAACGGACTTATCAGAGCAGATCTCAACCGCTGGAAAAGAAGCGTCTGGCACAGGCAATATGAAGTTTATGATGAACGGTGCGATTACCATAGGCACCCTAGATGGTGCAAATATCGAAATACGAGAATGTGTTGGTGCAGACAACTTTTACTTGTTTGGTGTAACCGCTGAACAAGCACAGCAAGTGCGCCAAAATTATCAGCCCTTTAAGATAATAGAAAGTAACAATGACCTAAAACGTGTTATGGCTTTGCTCGAAAGTGGGCACTTTAACCTATTTGAGCCTAATATCTTTAATGACGTAATTAACTCAATTAAGAGTAGTACCGATCCTTGGTTAGTGGCACAAGATTTTCCTTCCTATGTTGAGAGCCAGGAGCATGCGGCTCAAGCATACAAAGACAAGGAACATTGGCTGCGCATGAGTATTCTCAATACCGCAGCAAGTGGAAAATTTTCTAGCGATAGAACAATTCAAGATTACAGCGATGATATTTGGCGCTTGAGCCCAATGCAGTAGTCACCGCAAAAAAGTTATGGAGAGAAGAAATAATGCCTAATTATGCTAATCGTTATATTAGTACCCTCACTCGAGAAACATATGCTTTAATACTTGCGGGTGGAAGAGGTTCGCGCCTTCACGAGCTCACCAATTGGCGAGCAAAACCTGCTGTCTACTTTGGCGGTAAACATCGAATTATCGATTTCCCACTGTCTAACTGCATTAACTCAGGGATCCGTCGGGTTGGCATTGCCACGCAGTATAAGTCGCATTCGCTTATTCGCCATGTTAATCGCGCATGGGGACATTTTAAAAAGGAGCTGGGAGAATCTGTAGAGATACTGCCAGCATCACAGCGATATGGTGATGAGTGGTATTGCGGCACAGCAGATGCCGTTTTCCAGAATATGGATATTATTCGTCATGAGCTTCCCAAGTACGTTATGATCCTATCGGGTGATCATGTCTACAGAATGGATTATGGTGGCTTACTTGCAAAGCACGTAGAAACGGGTGCAGATATGACCGTATGTTGTATTGAAGTGCCCTGTGAAGAAGCAGCAAAAACGTTTGGTGTTATGACCGTTGATGAAAGTAATCGGGTGCGTCGCTTTGATGAAAAGCCGGTAGATCCGACGTCAATCCCAGGAAAACCAGGTGTATGTCTGGCATCTATGGGGAACTATGTTTTTAACACTGAGTTTTTATTCGAGCAGTTGAAAAAGGATGCGGAGAGAGAAGGGTCTGGTCGTGACTTTGGTCATGATATTATCCCATCCATCATAGAAGAGCATAATGTGTATGCGTATCCGTTTTGCGACCCATCACACGAAGGGCAGCCATATTGGCGAGATGTAGGTACGCTAGATTCATTCTGGGAAGCAAATATGGAGTTGGTTTCTCCTGAACCACAACTTGACCTCTATGATCCTCATTGGCCAATTTGGACTTATCAGGAACAGTTACCACCGGCTAAATTTATATTTGATGATGATGATAGACGCGGTATGGCCGTAGACTCGACGGTATCTGGTGGCTGTATTATTTCTGGTTCTAAGGTTAAGCGTTCATTGCTGTTTTCCAATGTGCATGTTCACTCGTATTGTGAAATTGAGGGAGCCGTTGTGTTACCAGGTGCCAAAATCGGGCGTAACTGCAAAATCAAAAACGCAATCATTGACCGCAGTTGCCAAATACCAGAGGGGATGACAATTGGTTACGATACTGACTTAGACAAAGAGAATGGCTTTAGAGTGTCGAATAAGGGGATCGTATTGGTGACCCGAGATATGCTCGCAGAGCTTGCGGAAAAAAATAATAAATGACCCATGTAGAGGTATTATGCATGTAATTTTAGTGGCAGCCGAAAACGATCGGTTGCCAAATTGTAAGGTAGGGGGCGTCGCAGATGTAATACGCGACGTGCCTTACGCATTGGCACAGCTTGGCATTAAAGTATCGGTGGTCACACCTGATTATGGCCAAGCTGCTTTAAATCGAAGCTTAGTCGCTGATATTGCCGTCCCTTTTCGTCAACACCTAGAAACGGCGACTCTTTGGTCTGTTGAAGAAAGTGACAATGTCACTCAGTATGTCATTTCGCACTCATTGTTTAGTGAGCATCACGGCGCTATTTACTGTAATGATCCCCACCAGCCCTTTGCGACAGATGCAAATCGATTTGCGTTTTTTAGTGCGGCAGTTGCTGAACTTATTGAACATGAGTTGATAGCAGAGATAGATGTTGTGCACCTACACGACTGGCATGCGGCTGTCGTTGCTGTACTACGTCAGTTTAGTCCAAGGTTTAGACGCTTAAAGGCGCTAAGGACGGTTTATACTGTGCATAACCTTGCGCTTCAAGGGATCCGGCCTTTCCACCATGACTTTTCCAGTCTTGAGTCTTGGTTTCCGACACTCACCTATGATGGGCTCAGTATTTGCGATCCTAAATATCCTCACTGCTTTAATCCGATGCGAGCGGCTATTAATCTTTCAGACAAAGTGCATGTTGTTTCTCCTAATTACGCCAAAGAAGTGATGATCCCAAGTCATCCAGAGCTTGGTTTTTTTGGTGGCGAAGGCTTAGAAAGCGACATGCAGTATGCTTCTCATGAAGGACGGTTAGCAGGTATTTTAAACGGTTGTGTGTATGATGAGTCAGCTGACGAAGAGAATCTAACTTTTGCTGACTATTTGGCGCTTGCTGAGCAGCATGTGTTTCAATGGATGGCAAAATCAAGCCAAGTATTATCTCGGTTTTACATTGCCCACCAACGCATACTCGCTTGGCGTGACGAAGCCTTTAGCGGCAAGCTAATTACAAGTGTTGGTCGTCTCACCGATCAAAAAGCACTTATTTTAAGACAGCCTACCCAATCAGGTATTGTGCTCGATGACATCGCAAAAATAGCCAAGCACCAAGGAGCACGTATTGTGATTGTTGGCTCTGGTGACCCAAGTCTTGAGCAGCTATTTACCGAAGTAATGGCACGCCATAGCAATATCTTGTTTTTAAATGGTTATGGTAAAGCACTCGGCGAAAAATTGTACCCGTTAGGTGATTTGTTTTTAATGCCAAGCTCTTTTGAGCCTTGTGGTATCAGCCAAATGCTTGCAATGCGTGCTGGACAACCTTGTATCGTGCATAAAGTGGGTGGATTATCTGATACGGTAAAACACAATAAAACCGGCTATTGCTTTGAAGGAGAAACACTCGCAGAGCAAGGTAGTCAGTTTATTGCGATTTTTGAATTAGCGCTTGCTGATCTGATGAACGATAGCGAAAAATATCAACAACTCAGGCTGCAAGCTCGTATGCAGCGCTTTGACTGGTCTGATGTTGCACAAAAATACTGCGAACAATTATATAGATAGCGAAAATTTAGATAAAAAAATTTTCGCTATCTGTGTTAAGTATTTAGCAATTGGCTCAGTTGCTAAACAAAAAACTAGGTCAAAGGTATCAAAAGATAGCTTTGGCCTTTCTTTTTTATCATTTTGCATTATCTTTTAAGCTATTATTTTGATTCTTAATAGCTTAGGTTGATTTTCTTTATCATCATAAAGGGTTAAAATCTAAAAATTGCTAAACCAAAAGTGTGATTGTTCACTTTGGGTACGAAGGAGTTTTTGTTTGAAGGTTTTTGTGGCCCGCCAAGCCATATTTAATCGTAAAAAACAAGTTGTTGCATACGAATTGTTGTTTCGCGATGGTGTAAAAAATAGCTTTCCAAATATTGCAGATGATGCAGCGACAGCCAAGCTGATAATGAATAATCAACTTAACCTCGGCATGCGATATCTCACTTCGGGAAAGAAAGCGCTAATTAATATTGGTCCAGACTCGTTACGTCAGGAGCTGTGTGAGTTTCTCCCAGCAAATGATGTGATATTGGAACTATTGGAGACTATTCCGCCAACAAAACAAAATTATGAGCGGATAAGAGGCTTATTTCACAGCAACTTTAGACTCGCGTTGGACGATTTTCAGTACTCAAAAGAATGGGAACCTTTCTTAAAGCTCGTAAGGTTGATTAAGTTCGACGTCATGGAAAATCCGCTGGACACCATAGTGCCAGTGATTGACATGATCAAAGAGCGAAAGAACATCAAACTACTTGCGGAAAAAGTCGAAACCGAAGAAGAGTTCGAGCAAGCTAAAAAGATGGGATTTCAGTTCTTTCAAGGCTACTTTTTTGCAAAACCAAAGATGATTGAGCAAAAAGACATTACTATCAATTATGTGATTGTCATGCTCATTTATGAAGAAGCACTTAAACCGAATATGAGTATTACGCGATTAGCCGAATTGTTTGCTCAAGACACTGCGCTTGCGTACAAACTGCTAAGGCTAATTAATTCCGGCGTATTTCCAATCAAAAGTCGTATCGAATCTTTAAAGCAAGCCTTGGTATATTTAGGAAATGAGCGTGTAAAAAAGTTTGTAAACTTAATTATGACTGCCCACGTAGCCGAGGGAAAACCGACAGAATTAACACGTCTATCTATCGTTCGTTCGCGATTTTGTGAGCTTATCGCACAGCAAATTTCGCCGGGACTTGCCAATATGAGCTTTATGACAGGGTTATTTTCTCTGCTTGATGCCATTCTTGACAGGCCAATGGAGCAGGTTGTAAACAAACTACCTTTTCCAGAGCAGCTCCATGATGCTTTGATAGGTAAACCGAACACGCTATATTATATTTTAAATATCGTTAGAGCCTATGAGTCTGGAAGCTGGTGGACACTGCAGGATGCGTGCAGTTATCTAAACTATAAAGACGAAAACCTTCCCGATTTTCATGCTGCTGCGATAAACTGGGCTGATATGTATAAAAACCGTGTATATTGATGAATAGAATTATTGCGATGGATGCGATCCGCGGATTCGCGCTGCTTGGCTTACTTTCCATGAATATGGTACATATGGCCAATTTTGAGTTGGGATACGTACCAGCCAAAGCCGTCCACTATCTTGATCCGTTCTTCGCAATGGTTAATAGTATTTTCTTTGATGGTCGATTCAGAACCTTATTTGCCATGCTATTTGGAGTGGCATTATGCATTCAGGTAGCAAAAACCAATGGTCAGAACTTTGCAAGATATCGGCTAAAATGGCTAATGGTCTTTGGTGTGTTACACGGCGTGTTGATTTGGCCAGGAGATATTTTATTCAATTATGCGTTGAGTGGATTGGTTGCCCTGAAATTTATTGATGCGAGCGACCAAAAGTTAAACCGCTATACGATAGGATTCATTTTAGTCCCTTCTATTGCTATCAGCTTATTGCTGTTAATTGATCCAGAACCACAAATAAATAGAAGCTCTGAAATTTACCTCGAATTTTTGCAGCAAATTCCAGCAAACTACCTAGAACTGCTCACCCTTAATGGCATTTACTTTATCATTATCAGTTTACTTATTCCGGTTATTACTTTGTGGTATACCGCTGGGTTAATGCTACTCGGTATGCGTTTATATCGAAGTGGAATGTTTGATTTAGAGCGTACTGAGCCTGTTCATAAAATTAACTTGTTTGCCGTGATAGCCGTTATTTTGTCATTTGTCGGCTTTGTTCTTGAACGTAAGCTAGGCGTCGAGTTTTTCGAAGGAATAGATTGGATCCTTGCGGTACCCGTTGCGTTGTTTTATGTCGTCGTAATAAAGGCAGCAATGCGAGGTTCAAAACATCAACTTTGGAGTCTTCAATGTGTTGGGCGTCTAGCGCTTTCGTTTTATCTTCTTCAGTCAATTGTGTTTGTAAGCTATTTTTATTTTATAAACCCGAACGCTATCAGTACGTGGGAGCGGGTGGATTATTTCTCGGCATTTGTAATTGCGTCTATAATTCAATTAGCCCTTGCGGTGGTATATTGTAAGCTGTTTAAGCAAGGTCCATTTGAGAAGTTATTGAAGGTACTAGTGCTACGAAGAGCCCGCTATGATTAAAAAAGTACTAATTGGGTTAGTGTTATGGATGGTGTGTTTTAGTGTTGATGCTAAACAGTCGTTAAATGTCTTGTTTGTTAATCCGTCCGTGCCTGGTGAACCATTTTGGCAGCGCGTCCAAGGCATTACAGAAGCGGCAGCGGATCAATTGGATATTGGATTAGATGTGATCTATGGAGAAGGAAACCGAATTATACAGCTTGCTGAGCTTAAAAAGTATTTGAGTTATCGTGCTACTCCCGATTATGTCATCCTCATTAATTATCCTGGTGGTGCCGAAGAAAGCCTAAAGCTTTTAGAAAAATATGGGATCAATCATATTACTTTAGAAGAGACAATTTCTGGCCCTGAAAGGCTTGCGATAGGTAATCCAAAAGAACACTATAAGTATTGGCTTGGGGAAGTGCGTCATGATAATGACCAAGCTGGTTACGATTTGGCAAAGCAACTATACCAACAGGCTAAAACTAACGGTCATGAGACAATTTATCCTATTGCTATCAATGGTCACTATGGCACAGAGTCAGATATTAGAAGCAACGGTGCAAAGCGCTTTTTTGATGAAGTTGGCGTGATGGTTCAGCAAACCGTCTACGCCGGGTGGTCAAAAGAACAAGCCTTTGATAAAACTAAGAAGTTATTGACACGCTATCCAAAAACAAACCTTATTTGGAGTGCGTCAGATTTGATGGCGATGGGAGCTATCACCGCAGCTGCATCAAGCACCTCACAAATAGTGTTTGGTGGATTTGATTGGTTGTCGGATACTTTTGAGCTTATTGAACATAATGAGATGCAAGCATCTGTTGGGGGGCACTTTATGATGGGGGCTTGGGCGTTGATTTCGGTGTACGATCATTATTATGGTCATCCCTTTTGGAAAGACAACACAGAGCTTGCGTTTGACTTAAGTGTGATCACCAAGGAAAATCTAGCTGACTACTACTGGATAAAGTCGGCGAAAAACTGGCAATCTATTGATTACAAGGCAATGAGTCTTAGAGGAAAACCTAAAGAGCAGTATCATTTTTCTCCTGAGCTATTAAGAAAAAGTTTGCAAAAGTAGAAATGCAGTAGTGTAAAGCGGTTGAAGCGATTACAATACGGGTTTTTACTCAAAGTGGTTGTATCGTGACAGAGCAAAAGCGCCTCAATAAATACATCAGTGAAACTGGATTCTGCAGTCGTCGAGAAGCTGATGACTTAATCGCCTCAGGCCGTGTCAAAGTAAATGGAATTCTACCAGAAATGGGCACTAAAGTGTCTGATGCTGACACTATCATCATTGATGGTAAGCCTCTGAAAGCAAAGCCAAAGGCTGTATTTATTGCTTATAATAAACCTGTTGGTGTAACTTGTACCACTGAGCGTAAAATCAGAAGTAATATTGTCAGTGCAATTAACTATCCTGAGCGTATTTTCCCAATTGGTCGCTTAGACCGCCCATCCGAAGGATTAATTTTCTTGACTAACCAAGGCGATATGGTCAATAAAATCCTTCGCGCTGGCAATAACCATGAAAAAGAGTATGAAGTTGTGGTCGATAGGCCCATTGATGAGCGTTTTGTAAAACGTATGTCCTCAGGTGTTCCAATCCTTGGCACCGTGACAAAACCTTGTAAAGTTCGTAAAACCGGGGCTAAGTCATTTACCATTGTGTTGACCCAAGGCCTAAATCGTCAAATTCGCAGAATGTGTGAATATCTAGGGTTTGAAGTAACACACCTTAAACGTATTCGGATAATGAATATCGATCTAACTGGGCTTAGCTCTGGTAAGTGGCGTCACCTTAACGAAAACGAAATGCGAGCGATTAATCACGCCACAGAGTCTTCGAGTAAAACGCAAGAAGCATCAGCGGGTGCTGGTGCGAGAAAACAGCAAGATAAGCCTAGAAGTGAAGTTAGTGAGGTTGGTCGTCCAAAGCAAGATAGGCGAGTGCATAACAGTAAAGATCGAACAACTGAACTCGACAAGCAAAATAGCGTTAAGCCTAAGCCAAAAACGCGAAATGGTGAACAAAATCACAGTCACAACAAACGTAAGTCAAGTCCAAAGCAGAATGTTAAGCCTGCAAAAAGGGTCAAAGGTACTTTGTCCTTAAATAAGGGTAAGTGACCTGAAGTTCGGATAATTAAGCAAAGAGTAGGGCAATGTAAAGCCCCTTGACAGCTTAATTAGAATGGGCAAAACGAAATAAATAAGGGCTATAGAAATAGCCCTTATTACATTTACTCAAACCGTTACTTTTCATCATCAGGTAGAGTAACGTTCAATTCTAATACTGCTAAATCATCCTCGTTTTGTTCAAACTGGACGTTGACGGCATCCGAATCTACTTTCACGTATTTGCGAATAACATCGAGGATGTCTTGCTTAAGTTGTGGTAAGTAGTCAGGTGTACCACGCTTTGAGCGTTCGTGCGCAACGATGATTTGCAGTCGCTCTTTCGCTAATGATGCGCTATTTTTTTTCTCAGAACGAAAATAATCTAGTAATGACACCTTACCCTCCAAAGATCCGTTTGAAGATACCTTTCTTCTCAACTTGTAAGAAACGGAAATCAACGACTTCACCTAATAAGCGGTTAATTGCATCGCTATATGCTTGGCCTGCATCTGACTCCTGGTCTAAGATAACCGGTTGACCTGAGTTGGACGCATTAAGTACAGCTTTTGATTCAGGTATTACACCAAGTAAGTCAATCGCTAGAATTTCTTTAACATCGTCTACCGACAACATCTCACCGCTATCCACACGCTCTGGGTTATAACGTGTTAGCAATAGGTGCTCCTTAACCGGCTCTAAGCCCATCTCAGCGCGTTTCGACTTGCTTTGTAGAATACCTAAAATACGGTCTGAGTCACGAACGGAAGAAACTTCAGGGTTAGTCGCTACCACTGCTTCATCTGCGAAGTACAATGCCATCATTGCACCCGCTTCAATGCCAGCTGGTGAGTCGCAAATGATGAAATCAAATTCTTCTTTCATCTCATTTAACACACGCTCAACCCCTTCGCGAGTGAGGGCGTCTTTGTCACGAGTCTGAGAGGCAGGAAGTATATAAAGTTTCTCAACGCGCTTATCTTTAATCAATGCTTGATTTAGATTTGCTTCACCATTGATAACGTTGACAAAATCATAAACAACGCGACGCTCGCATCCCATGATTAAGTCGAGGTTTCTAAGACCAATATCAAAATCGACAATGGCTGTTTTATAACCCTTTAGCGCTAAGCCAGTACCAATTGCTGCACTTGACGTTGTCTTACCAACACCGCCTTTACCTGAAGTTACGACAATAATTTTTGCCATCTGATTTATCCTTTGACCAAAGCTGTAATTTTTAATGATTCGTCTTGTTGTGTTATTTGAGCAGCTTGACCCCAGTGTTCACCTTGCAGCGAATCACTGATCCAATAACTCCCGTTTATAGACACTAGCTCAGCTTCTAAGCGCTGACAAAATATACTAGTGTCTTCTTGGCCTTGCGCACCTGCGATTGCACGACCACGTAAAGTGCCGTAAATGTGCACGTTACCATCGGCGATAACTTCTGCACCATGACTTACAGCACCTAGCACGATCAGATCGCGGTCTTTAGCATAAATTTGCTGACCACTACGTACCGTTCCGTTCACAATTTGAGCAGGAAGATAAACTTGTTTTTCTACTACTTCTGCTGCTTGAGATTGCGATGGGGTACTCGGTTGCACATCCCTTGAGTAGTTTAGTACAGAAAACCCGGCTTCTTTGGCTAAGTCGTGCTGACTTTGAGTACCGCTACACACACCCACTGGATTGAGCTGTAAATCGACCAGTGTTTGCTTTAACTCTTTGAATTCTACAGTTTGCTCCTGAACATCAGCTAAATTAACCACAATAGGTGCACCTTGAAAAAATTTAGGCGCTTGCGAAATTTTGCTATCAAGATCTTGTCTTAACTTGGTTAGATCTAAAGAAAACAACTGCAGCACGGAGAGTGTAAATAGATTTCCTTTTAGTTCGAATGTTTGATTTGCCATATGTACTCAAATTTCTGTTACAACCGCCGCTAAAGCCTTATTTATCTGACTTTAGCGCGTAGTAAAACTTTCCACAACTTACTAATAGCATGGTATAGTGACCGCCCATGATTAGCAAGAATTTATAGGCTTATAATGCTCACCGCCATATACAAAAGTCCAAAAAAAGCGGATACCTATCTTTTTGTAACTAAAAGAGATGATTTTTCCAATGTCCCTGCACCGCTATTGGAAACTTTCGGCACTCCTATCTATGTCATGATTATTGACCTTGCGAGAAGAACAAAATTGGGAATTGCTGATCTTAAAACGGTTAAGCAAAAATTAACTGACGATGGGTTTTACTTGCAACTTCCACCGCGTTCAGAAAGCTTGCTTGATGAATTTAGAAAGCAAAACGGAGTAAAAGATTCATGATAAAAAAAATTTCCCTACTAGTAGCCTCAGTTTGCTTGTCCACATCAGTCTTCGCTAACACCCAAGCAAAGTTTGATGAATACCTCAAAAACTTAAAACAAGAAGCGATTGAAAAGGGCTATGCTCAACAATTAGTTGATGAGGCTTTTGCGACAGCAGTATTTAAAGAAAAGGTGATTAAGGCTGATAAAACTCAGCCAGAAATTGTCGAAACACTAGAAACTTATTTACCAAAGCGAGTCCCTGAATGGAAAATCCAACAGGCTCGCAAACTTTATAAAGAGCACCAAGAATCTTTAGAAAAAATAGCAAAAGAATATGGCGTACAGGCACGGTTTATTGTTGCCCTGTGGGGCCTTGAAAGTAACTTTGGTCGTATTCAGGGCGGCTATCCAGTCATTAGCGCATTAGTGACGCTTGCTTTTGATGGTCGTCGAGAAGCTTTGTATAAAAGACAGTTGTGGGCTGCGCTAGATATTTTAAGAGATGGTCACATCGGTCTGGATGATTTCAAAGGGTCTTGGGCAGGAGCAATGGGGCAAACTCAGTTTATGCCAACGTCATTTACTGCTTATGCTGTCGACTATAACAAAGATGGTCGCAAGGACATTTGGACAACACAAGAAGATGCTTTTGCGTCTATTGCTAACTACCTGAAAAGTGTGGGCTGGAACGATGACCTGACTTGGGGCCGCCAAGTAAAACTACCTGAAGGCTTTGACACCAGTTACATTTTAAAGCGTGGTACTAAAACGCACAGCGAATGGTTAAAAGAGTGGAGTAAATCAGAGCGTTCCTTACAGGAGTGGCAAGCGCTTGGTCTGCGCAGAATGGACGGCACTGACTTGCCACAAGTTAATATCACAGCAGCTTTAGTGATGCCAGATGACGCCAATGGGCGTATGTATCTGGCTTATGATAATTACAAGGCTTTGATGAATTGGAATAGATCTTATTACTTTGCCTCAAGCGTTGGGTATTTATCTGACCGAATCGGTTATCCAAAGATTTAGCCGCTAAAATCATATTTAGCCTGTTCTAGTAACGGGCTTTTTTATGCGTATTTATTGAGTGTAGCTTGCTACGCATCCATTAAATTTGAAGTAAACAGAAAGATATTTCGAAAAGACCCTATTTTTAATTGCAATAAAAAAGGCAGCGTCCAACTCACTGCCTTTTGGTTGGGCTAATGTATACAAGTGTCAATAGTAGGACAAAGGTTGAACCTTGCCCCAAAAGACTCGGTACGAAAATAACGTATATGCAATTAAGGTCGGCACCACAATGACTACGCCATATAATAAGAAAGTAAGAGCCGATGCGTCAGCGACCGCTTCGAAGATGGTTAGCTTGCCCGGCACTACAAATGGGTAAAAGCTATAAACTAAGCCGAAGAAGCAAAGCACAAAGATAAATGCTGAAATTAGGAACGGTAACCAAGCCCCATTATCTGGTGACTTTGGTAGTTTCTGTAACACAAGCTCTAAAATCACAAAGAGCGACAAGCAAATAATCGGGGCTGGTAATACGACTAAGGCCATCGGGAGGTCAAACCAACGCTCATAGATCCACTCATTAATCGCTGGGTTGATGATAGAAACGAGCAACACCCCAACAAAGGCTACTCTCGCAAATTTTTTGCACCAGCTAATAGCATCTTGCTGTAATTGCCCTTCACACTTCATAATTAGCCATGCTGAACCAATCAAGCCATACGCGCAGACAACGCCAATTCCACTAAAGACCGCAAATGCATGGGCAAGAGGGGTATTTTCAAAGCCTATGACATAAAGCCCCAGCATATACCCTTGCGCAAACGAGGTGAGTAGCGACCCAAATTTAAATACTTTGTCCCACCGCCTTTGGCGTTTAACTCGCGCTTTTGCTCTGAAATCAAAAGCAACGCCACGCATAATTAAGCCAAAGAGCAAGAACACAACAGGAATGTAGAGCGCCTGCAAGATCATGCTATGGGCTTGAGGAAATGCGATAAATGCAAGGCCTACAGCCAAGACTAACCAAGTCTCATTAGCATCCCAAAATGGACCGATCGAGGCTATCATTGTGTCCGCGGTTTCTTTATCATCCAGCGGGATCATCATGCCAACGCCAAGGTCGTAGCCATCTAATATTGCATAAACAAGCACTGCGAGTGCCATCAAACCTGCATAGATAAGAGATAGATATTCCGGATTAAACACGAGTCACCTCCTCAGCAAATTCCTTCATGTCGTATTCTTCCACTTCTACAGACTTGCTAGCAGTGTGGAACAAAGTGCGAATATAGGCGTACAGTAAGATTGCGTATATCGTCAGATAGCCAACGAGTGTAAATAAGACGTTCTCTGAGGCAATTGTCGTAACTGCATCTTCAACTCTTAAGATACCACTGACGATATAAGGCTGGCGGCCAATTTCAGTGACATACCACCCTGCTAGGGTAGCCACCCAGCCTGAGAAAGTCATCGCAACAAGCGCTTTCAGTTGCCACTTCGGTAACTCGCCCTTTTTCCATAATGTAAAACGAGTGACAAACGCAACTAAGATCATCAGCATGCCCATCCCGACCATAATTCTAAAACCGAAAAAGACGGGCTTAACAGGTGGGTGTTCACCTCTAAATTCATTAAGCCCTTTAATTTCACCGTTAACGTCGTGGGTAAGAATAAAACTTGCCATATTAGGAATACCAAGCGCAAAGTCGTTGCGTCTTTCTTCTTCATTCGGAATTGCGAATAGTAGTAGTGGTGCACCTTTCTCTGTTTCCCAAACACCTTCCATTGCCGCAATTTTTTGTGGTTGATGTTTTAGCGTATTTAAGCCATGTAAATCACCGACAAAAGCTTGCAGTGGTGTAAGCAGGGCAGCAACTGTTAATGCAACGGTCAGTGCTTTTTTGGGGGCATGTTTTTCGTCGTTTTTCAGCATGCGATACGCACTGACACCGGCTATCAAAAATGAAGCCGTAAGTGCACTGGCCAGTAACATATGGAAGAAACGATAACCGAATGAAGGATTGAAAATAACTTCAAACCAGTCCGTTGGATACACGATACCGTCCCTAAGTTCAAAGCCTGTCGGGGTTTGCATCCAACTATTCAAAGACAGGATCCAAAATGCGGAAAGCGTTGTACCTATGGCGACTATAAAGGTGGCTAAAGTATGTATTTTAGGTGGTACGCGCTTCATGCCAAACAACATGATCCCTAAAAATGTTGCTTCCATAAAAAATGCGGTCAGTACTTCATAACCGAGCAAGGGACCTGCAATATTGCCAACTTTCTCCATAAAGCCGGGCCAGTTTGTACCAAACTGGAACGACATGGTGATGCCACTTACAACACCAAGTGCAAAGGTCAATGCAAAAATTTTGACCCAAAAGCGATAAGCTCTTAACCAAACCGGGTGTTCGGTTAGGTCATACTTGAGTTTAAAAAACGCCAGAAACCAAGCTAATGCGATGGTTATCGTGGGAAAGAGAATATGAAAACTAATATTTGCCGCGAATTGTATTCGCGACAACAACAACGTATCAAGCATGACGCACCTCGCACTTTAAGACTTACGTAATAATTTATCCTTTAAATCTATTACTTTACTCACAGAAGAACCGAGCTTCATCAACGATTGTAATTGCTCTGGTGATAGGCGTTGAAGTTCGGCTGACCATTTGGTGACGGTTTCAAGTAGGTCATGAATGGATTGCATTTGCTGCTGTGCATATACTTCTTCTGGTGAATTGGCGCTATCTAGAATTTGGTCTCGAAGTAGAGTGAGTGTTGGGTCGATTTCCCTTTTTCTTCTCTCTTCAAATACGCGGTTAGCGAGATCCCAAATAGAGCCATTTGGAGAGTAATATTCTTTACGGTCGCCAGGAATATGGTGCACTTTAACTAATTGCCAAGATTGCAATTCTTTTATTCCCATACTCACGTTACCGCGTGAAATTTTTAACGCATCGGCGATTTCGTTCGCTGTTAATGGTTTTTCATTAATAACCAACAAACCAACCATTTGCCCTATAGTTCTGTTGAAACCCCAACGGCTTCCCATTTCGCCGCAATGAAGTACAAAATTTTCTATTTTTGGTGATAAGTTCATTGTTTTAAACTTTCAGTAATTATTGAAACTTTAATATAAAGGTCACTTTGACTTAGATCAAGCATTAATTAAGCTCAACTACAACATAGTGAAAGTTAACCTTCCCCGAATATCTATAATTGCCATCCACTGACCGCAAATCAATATAAATTTCAAATCATTGTGATTTAATGCGGCCGCAATCACACGGATTACGCTACACAGTCTTTTACTTTTGCAGCGTTACTCACATGACACGGGAATTTATACATGCTAAGAATCCTCCTTTTTACCTTATCAATCGTTAGTTGCACTGCATTTGCTGAGCGCGCTACCACCGTATTGATCTCCATCGATGGATTCAGATGGGATTACATCGAAAAACACGATGCAAAGAATATTGCAAATCTTGCAAAACAGGGCGTCCGCGCGACCAAGCTATGGCCTCAATATCCGACTAAGACGTTTCCAAATCACTTATCTATCGTTACTGGTTTAAAACCAATCAATCATGGCATCGTCGATAATTACTTTTGCGATAAGAAGCGTGATGAGTGTTATAAGATGGGGATGGGTAAAGTGGATAGCTCGTGGATAAGTGGTATTCCTTTATGGAATCTTGTAAAAATGCATGGGTATAAATCTGCCGCTTATTTTTGGCCTGAATCAGACGCTAGAATCAATGGTATGACGCCCGACTATTTTTATCACTATTCAAAACAAGCCGATTACAAAAACCGTCTTAATGAAATCCACAATTGGCTAAAATTACCCAAAAGCGAAAAACCATTGTTTGTTGCCAGCTATTTTTCTTTAGTGGATACAATAGGTCATGGATATGGGCCGGATCATGAAAAAACGAGAGAAGCCGTGCAATTTGTTGATGGCTTAATCGGAGATTTTGTTGCAGCTTTGAAAAAGGACAAAATTAAAGTGAACCTAGTACTCGTGTCTGATCATGGTATGACAAATATAGAGCCAGACAAAGCTGTGATCCTCGAAGAGCTAGATATACCTAGAGAATGGACTATAAAAAACAGCGGAACGAGAGTGTCGCTTTATGCGCTACGCGAAAAAAAACTTGAAGCAGAGACACTCATACAGCAGTTACGTGAAAAAGCGGAGGGTCGTTATGAAGTGTTGAGTAGTGAGCAAAAACAGCAACTTAATGGCGGTGAATCTTCTCGTATTGGTGACATTATCCTGCAAGCAAAAGCACCTATTGTCTTTATGCAAAAAGGTAAGCAAGGCTATTATGGTACGCATGGGTATGAAGTGACACCTGATATGGCCGCATTTTTTGTCGCAAGTGGCCCTGCCTTTAAATCGGGTGTAACGATAGAGCAAGCTAGCAATTTAGAAGTTTACCCAACACTTACACACATTATGGGGCTTAAGCCACTTAATGAGCTTGATAGTAAGGGAGAAAACCTATTAAAGCTGGTTAGGCAGTAAAACAGGCTATCTATGATGTTCAGGGCTAATGAGTAACTTAGCTCTGAACAAGGTGAGTAGAGTAAGTTACTTTTTATTGGAAGACTTCATTAGCCGTTTTGCTAAAGCAAATACAATATAGACAAGAACCAAGGAATTAAGGACAAGCAATGCATCTTTATCAGATACGAACATCCATATCGCCGCAAGCGCAAGGCAAGCAAGGGTAAAGTGGCCAACTAGTGGATTGGTAGTCTTTTTCTTCATTAGAACTTCGCTGTATTTATGTTCAGATTATTTTACACCTGATAGCTGAGACAATACCAATAATCCGTTCAAAAAACTAAATATTTTTGACCATGTGGTTATAATACGGGCACACAGAATATGAACGTTCTAATTCGTTATTGGTCTGACCAGAGTTTGATATAGATTAACTGTTTCACTCGAACGAATAGCTAAAATGTTATTGAAGTACATTAAAGAGAATTTTTAGTGGTACAAATAAATAAAGCAAAACATTGGTTAGACCTTAAAAAGCTGATACTCATTCTTGCCACATTATGCGTATTTACTTCGTTACTCAACGCATTGTTTTCGAGCTACCAAGTTCAAAAACAAGTGATGGTAAAAGATACGTTAGAGGCAAATCGCGCTTATGCAACTAAATTAGCAGATGTTACCGATCTTTTCTTACAATCAGTATTAATGCAACTAAAATCGTCGAGCGAAACCATTGCGACGCAGCTAGATAACCCTGAGGTGGTTAATAAAGAGTTGAGTCAAATGCTTACAAGGACACATAGTTTTGACTCTATTGTGTTAGTAAACGCAAAAGGTGAAATTATCGGTGCTCAACCAAGTTCACTTGGTGTGATAGGAGCTACACTCAAAAATGAAGTAGAAACTTTGCCACTTCGTGAAAAAGCCCCTTTTATTGTAGGTCCATTTGTTTCGCCCGCTGGGAATTTGATGGTGAGCCCAACTCATCCAATGTTTGACCAAGAAGGAATATTCGTAGGTTTTATCGCCGCCGGGATTTATCTTAAAGGTGACAATATCTTAGGCCGATTATTATCAAACCATCATCACCAGGACAAAACTTATATTTATGTTACCGGTCCCAATGGTAAACTCATTTATCATCATGATGATCATCGTATTGGACAAGACGTCACCAAAAATGAGGTCATTGAATCATTACTCAGCAAAACCTCTGGTTCTGCTCAAATAGTCAATACCCAGGGTATAGAAATGCTAGCTGGGTATGCTTCCGTGCCAACTAGCGGTTGGGGGGTCGTGGCACAACGGCCATTAGAGGTCACGATGTCACAATTATCGAACACGATGCAGCACGTCTTAAAAACGACCATTCCGTTTACCGTATTCTTGCTGATTTGTGTGCTTGGATTCGGAACCTTAATTGCTAAGCCATTATGGCGATTAGCTAAGTTATCAGAGCAAGTGCAAGATGGCAGAAATATCGATTTTCCGCATGTATCCACATGGTATTATGAAGCCGCATGGCTTTATCAGGCAATGCACAGCAGTGTTAAGAACTTAGGAGCACAGATCCAACGCTTTGACGATGAGAGAAAGCAAGATCAGCTGACTCATTTATTCAATAGACGAGGAATGGAAAAGTGGCTAGAGACTGCCTATGAGCAACAAACTCCATTTAGCATTATTGCGCTCGATATCGACCACTTCAAACAAGTCAACGAT
The DNA here is from genome assembly GCF_016695175.1 of Pseudoalteromonas sp. GCY. NCBI lineage: Bacteria > Pseudomonadati > Pseudomonadota > Gammaproteobacteria > Alteromonadales > Pseudoalteromonadaceae > Pseudoalteromonas > Pseudoalteromonas sp. GCY. Next base: position 154,888 of record NZ_CP068022.1, on the reverse strand, counting down.
ACTTACGGTCACGATGTTGGTGATGTGGTAATAAGAAAACTTGCCGAGCTGATGCGCACCAATGCACGTGAACAGGATCACTTATGCCGTAGTGGTGGTGAAGAGTTCTTAATGTTTCTACCGCATGTAGATATAGACAAAGCAGATAGAATCGCAGAGCGTCTACGCGCATGTATTGCTGAAACTGAGTTTGGCGAAGCGGGGCATATCACGATTTCTCTAGGGATCTCTCATTGGCCGCTGTGCTCTGAGGATTTGCATCACGCACTCAAACTAGCGGACCGTAGTCTATATCAAGCGAAGGCTAACGGTAGAAACCGCGTAGAGCATGCCGTTTTAGCTAATCATAATGTAGCATAATTGGAAATTCGAGATTAAAAAGTGAAATCTGCTCCGAATATCGGTAAGATGCGTTGCAATTTTTACCGTTATCTAATTTGGAGCTGTACTTTCCATGGCAAAAACATTGAAAGTTCCTCATACACTAGTCCTATTACTAGGTATGATGCTAATTGCATTGCTGTCGACCTGGATTATTCCACAAGGCTTTTTTGATACTGCAACCACTGACACTGGCAGACAAGTTGTACTTGCTGGCACCTACCATATTGCAGAAGAATCTGTTCAACTTACTCCTTGGGATCTGTTAAAAGCTATTCCTCGTGCTTTTGCTGCTGCGCAAGACGTTATCTTCTTTGTGATGATAGTGGGTGGTGTACTTGCAATTGCACGTGCAACAGGCACTGTTGATGCGTTGATCGGTCGCTTACTTGAGAAAAATGGCGATAAACCACAAAAGCTGATTTTTATGGTGGTGTTCTGTTTTGCAATCGCGTCAAGTGCGATAGGTACTGCAGGTGAATACATTCCGTTTGTGCTGATTTTAGTTGCGCTCTGTAAAGCAATGAAGCTGGATGCCATGACTGCCGTTGGCATGATCATCGCAGGCTACGGTATTGGATACGGTGTGTCAGCATTCAACCCATTTACGGTATTAATTGCCCAGCAAATTGCTGAAGTACCAGTCTATTCCGGTATATGGTTAAGATTTGCTATTTTTGTTCCGTTTGTACTGATTGGCTTTCATCATGTATGGAGCTATACAAAAAAGGTACAACAAAGTCCAGAACACTCTCTGATGAAAGATGTGCCTTGCCCACTGGCAGGTCAGGCTGCGCCAAGCTATCCGCAGCTTAACGGTCGTCATAGAACTATTTTGCTTACCTTTATTGTGACGCTTGTCTGCGCAGTTTGGGGAATTGCCACTCAGGGTTGGTATTTATACGAGCTAGGTGGTTTATTTATCGCATGGGGTGTCGTGATTTCAATTCTTGGTAAATTGTCAGCAGACGAAGCTGCAAACCGTTTTATCGAAGGGGTTTCAGACTTGGTTACTACTGCGGTGCTTATTGGCGTAGCTCGTGGTATTGCCCTTATTCTTGAAGATGGTCAAATCCTTCACACGATTGTACATGGACTTTCAACTCCTCTTTCTTATGTTGCTGCAGAAGTTTCGGCCGTTGGCATGTTACTTATCCAAACGCTTTTAAACATGTTTATTCCGTCAGGCTCAGGTCAGGCATATGTGACTATGCCATTGATGGTGCCTGTGGGCGACTTAGTTGGTGTACCAAGACAGGTTGCGGTACTTGCGTATCAGTTTGGTGACGGTTTCTCAAATATGATAGTGCCAACAAATGCGGTATTAATGGGGATACTCGGCATGGCTGGCGTCCCTTATACACATTGGTTTAGATTCTGTATGCCGTTGATGGCTAAACTTATGGTCGCTGCGGCAACTGTACTGGTACTCGCTGTGATGTTCGGTTATGGTTTGGACGTACAACCGCAACTGTAGATAAACAAATTTTCTTCTTAGATAGCGCCAATCGGCGCTATCTTGCCTTTACTAGACTCAATTTCTCATCACAAAGCAAATTTGTTGATCTGTATTTATATTCTATGTAGTTTAATAAGCTATTATTATTCATTAAACAAAAATCTTGGTCGGGAATGAGCCATACAGACTTCTATGAATTTAACGTTTAGCCATTTTTACAATTTAACATCCACTAATCAGCGATATCAATTTGCATTGAAACAGTTGTATGAACGATTTGATGCGGATCATTGTTTTGTGGGTAAGTTTATCGATAACGATAAGCGCGTAAAGACCGTGATGTACCTCGCGGATGGTAAAGAAGTCGATAATATTATTTATGACCTTGAAGGGACACCTTGTTTTGATGCTAAAGCAAGCAATGATGTATGTTGCGTCACAAGTGGTTTACAGCAACTTTATGAAGAGGATGAGATCCTTCGCGTTTTAAGCATAGAGGGTTATCTTGGTTTAACCTTGCGAGCATTAGATCATACACCCATTGGAATAATGGTCTGCTTGTTTAATAAAGAAAAACAAGTCAGCCTAGAAGAAAAGCTATGGTTTCAAGAATTAGGACATCTGATCTCAACGGAGCTTAGCCATAATTTAGAATTGACCAAACAAGGAATTTTGCTCAAACAACTTGCAAAAGGCGAGCAAATAGCGGACTTGTGCACTTGGACGTGGCAACTTAAACAGAACAAGCACTACTTCTCCTCTCACCTTAATCATCTACTTAAGACAAAAACTGATTCTCTATCTCTATCATTATTACTCGATAAACTCGCGATAGAAGATAGTGAACGACTGCGGATAGCTTTAGAGAAAGTCAGACTAGGTGGAACTCGGCATGTTGATTTACAAGTTTCGTTGGCCTCTCGCACCGAACACTACGGGTTATTAAGAATTATTGGTCAAGTAGAATGTGATGAACAGCATAGCGATGAGCTTGTGTTCACTGCGACTATTCAAGATATTAGCTATATTTCATCGCTAAATAAACAGCTCGAACTCACTAATGTTGTGTTCGAGCATGCTACAGAAGCCATTATGATCACCAACAAAGAAAATAAAATCATTATGGTGAATCGGGCTTTTGAGCGACTAACGGGTTATACCGGCTATGAATTATTAGGCCAAGATCCAGCGGTGCTATCATCTGGTAAGCAAGATAAATCATTTTATGAAGCCATGTGGGCGTCGTTGAGCACAGTTGGTCACTGGAAAGGGGAGATCCATAATCGTCGTAAAAATGGTCAAATCTACCCCGAGGAATTAACGCTAAGTGTAGTCAAAGACGAACAAGGTAAAGTCGCTAATTACGTTGGCATTTTTAGAGATATTACGGAGTGGAAGCGTAACGAGTCTCAACTTACCTTTTACGCCAACCATGAACCATTAACAGCGTTATTAAATCGCCGTAGTTTTATGCAGCGATTGGAAGAACAAATATCGGGCTCTAGAAGTAACAATACCAGTTGCTCACTGCTTTTTATTGGCTTGGATAGGTTTAAGGAAGTCAACGATGTCTTTGGTCCAGAGATTGGCGATAAGGTACTTATTTCTGTAGCTAAACGATTGAAAAACGCGGTTCGCCAAAATGATATTATCGCAAGATACGGTGGTGACGAGTTTGCGTTATTACTTACGCGCAGCGATGTGGAAAGCGCGCTTAAAATTGCTCAAAAGCTATCACAGAAACTCTCTCAGCCCTATGTATTTAATGAAATTACCATAGAAATTACTTGCTCTACAGGTATTGCACAGCTTGAAGCTGGCTCTCGGATCACCGCAGCAAATTTACTCAGAAACGCTGCGCATGCACTTAACAGCGTGAAAAAGACCGAGCGCGGACAGGTAGCCTTACACAATGCCGCAATTCAAAATGCCTATTTAAATAAAATAAAGCTTAAAGACAAGTTAAAACAAGCACTGAAAGAAGGAGCGCTTACCGTTTATTATCAACCGATCGTTAATGCTGATACCAACCACATCACAAAGTTTGAAGCCCTAGTACGTTGGTTTGATGATGAATACGGAATGGTATCACCAGGTACTTTCATTCCTATCGCTGAAGAATTTGGTCTTATTCATTTAGTTGGACAGTTTGTACTTGAGCGTAGTTGCCAAGACTTAGCAAAAATTCATCATGCAGGATTCTCGGAGGTTGGGATCTCTATTAATCGGTCTGTTAGTGAGTTTAAAGCCAGTATTAATCAGGTGAAGTTAATTACCTGTGCCATCGAAAAAGCCAAGATCCCGTATGAAGCAATTACCATTGAAGTTACCGAATCGCTTGCTACAAATCGCTACACTTGGAAAACGCTTAATCAACTAAGAGAGCATGGGATAAAGGTTTCGCTTGACGATTTTTGTACTGGCTATTCATCATTAAGTAACTTGATAGAAAATCAAGTGGATTACCTAAAAATAGACAAGAGCTTTGTCGACAGCTTAATGTCTGATTACAACAAACAAGTAATGATAGACTGCCTTATTAAGCTCAGTGATAAGTTGGGAATTGGTGTAATAGCCGAAGGGGTAGAGCAATTTACTCAACTCGAAAAGTTACGAGAGCTCGGTTGTCATCACATTCAAGGATTCTTTTACAGCCCCGCAAAACCAATAGATGCCTGCCTTGAGTTACTCACAACAGACGCTTTTGCTGAACAAACACAAAGTGCGTTAGAAAAATAAAGGTGTGATATTTTGTTATCACACCTAAAAAATAGCAGATTGTTTCTGCGTCTTTATTACAACAGTGGTTTTATCAGCGCTGTTATCGCTTTAATGTGATCATCATGGTCGTTTAGTGCATGAATATAGCGATACTTTTCGCCGCCAGCAGACTCAAATACCTCACGGTTTTCAACTTCTAACTCTTCGAGCGTTTCTAAGCAGTCTGCACTAAAAGCCGGGCTTAAAATAGCGACGTTTTTAATACCTTGACTCGGAAAACTCTCAAGTGTTTTGTCCGTATAAGGTTGCAACCATTCTGCTTTACCAAAACGACTTTGGAAGGTCGTCATCACTTTTTCTTTATCAAGATTGAGTTTTTCAATGACTAACCGAGTCGTTTGTTGGCAAAAACAATGATACGGGTCGCCTCTATCTAAAAATAACTTTGGTGTACCATGATATGAAAAAACCAATTTATCTGGCTCTCCATTCGCCTCTAGATCTTCTCTAATGGAATTAGCTAAAGATTCGATATAGAGCGGATGTTTATGGTAGCCATTAATAAAATGTAGCTCAGGTACCCAGCGCCAACCTCTTAGCACCTTTGAGATCTGATCAAAGGTTGAGCCTGTTGTCGCGCTGGAATATTGAGGATATAGCGGCACGATAATAATTCGTGTGATACCTTTTTCTCTTAACTTCTCAAGTCCTGACTCAATCGATGGGTTGCCGTAACGCATCGCGAGTTCAACTTCGATGTCTTCAAAGCCCTCACCGCGCAACTGCTTCTCTATTTTATCAGTTTGCGCTCGACTAATGGTTATCAACGGTGAGCCTTCATCAGTCCATATTGACTGGTAGGCGTGTGCTGATTTTTTAGGGCGAACACGCAAAATTATCCCATGTAAAATCATTAACCAAATTAGTCTTGGAATTTCAACGATACGAGGATCGGAGAGAAATTCAGCGAGATAAACTCTAAGTGCCTTAGCCGTTGGTGCATCTGGGCTACCTAAATTCGTAATAAGAATACCCGTTTTGGAATTAAATCGGCCTTCATGGGGGTTATCTGTAATGGCTGAAAAGCGAGACACCTAACGCTCCTTAGATTATCATTTTGATAGAATTATTTTACAATAAAGCCTATACGGGAGTAAGCCTAATTTCGATCTAAACTGGCATAAATCAATTTACGCATAAAATTAACTCACACTATAGTTGTAATTATCGTTAATTAACCCCGTCTCTATTGCTATTCGCGGGTTGAGGGCGTATTTTCCTGAAAATCTTTAAGGGAAAATCAATTTTTTGTTAGTTTTGGACTAGTCTAATGAGAACCAACCACCCAGTAACGCAAAGAGAAAAAACCTTTTCTCGCGATGTAAAGCTCATCTCTGTAACCGATCTAAAAGGTAATATTGTTGATTGCAACCAAGCATTTATCGATGTTAGCGGTTTTACACATGATGAGCTAGTTGGTCAACCTCATAATATAGTACGACATCCAGATATGCCACCTGTGGCGTTTCAAACCATGTGGAAACAGCTTAAAACGGGCAAGCCATGGATGGGGATCGTAAAAAATCGCTGCAAAAATGGTGATCACTACTGGGTTGATGCCTATGTAACCCCAATAACAGAAAATGGCAAAATCATTGGCTATGAGTCTGTTAGATGCTGTCCAGATAGAGCAACAGTTGAACGGGCAAGTCAACTTTATACAAGCGTGAATGCCAGTAAGGGAAGCGGTATCCGCCTTCCTAAATTGCGTGTGATTTGGCCAGTATTTAACATCGTCTCGTCATTAGCACTTTGGTATTTTGCTTCTGAGTCTGCAGGATTTTTCTGGTTAATGGCAAATATGCTCGCATATTCAGCCTATGCAACTTGGCGCGATAAAGAACAACTGAGACGACTAGAATCTGAGTTGGCGCACAGTTTTTGTGACGATATATCTGAGCAAGTTTACTCGACTTGGGATGGCACCATGGCATCAATCCAAGTTCGTTTAAAGAGTGAAAGGGCACACCTAGATACAATTCTTACGCGTGTTGAACATGCGGCGCAAAACGTATCAAAAGGAGCGCATACGGCGAGTAAAGAAGCGCGAGCAACTTATGCCGATTTACAAAAGCAGCAAACTGAGACGGAGCTTGTTGCCACTGCAATGAATGAAATGACAACAACCATCAACGATGTCTCTAACAGCGTGCAATTGAGTGCTAAAGATGCTCAGAACTCCCTTGATTTGACTTCTCAAACGGAGCAGATCGCTAATAAAACCAAAATTGCTTTTGGTGATTTAAGTAATACCATTGCCGACATCCGCAATTCTGTTGAAGGTGTCTCTAAACAAACTGATAAAATTGCAGCAGCCGCACAAATTATCGAACAAATCGCTGAGCAAACCAACTTGCTAGCACTAAATGCAGCAATTGAAGCTGCGCGAGCTGGCGAGCAAGGTAGGGGCTTTGCAGTAGTTGCTGATGAAGTTAGACATCTAGCACAGCGCACACAAGAGTCGACGAAAGAGATCCATGCAATTATTGAAGAGCTAACCAGCAGCACACAAGCGTCAGTAAATATTGCTCAGCAAGGCCAAGAAGAATCGCTCCATGGTATTGAACAGCTGAATCAAAGCACCGATATGCTACAACAAATCACCCAAGCTGTTATCCAAATTAGTGATATGTCGATGCAAATTGCAACTTCGGTTGAGCAACAAGCGGCCGTGTCTGACGACATTAATCAGCAAGTGGTGAATATTGCCCAACTAGCGAACAACAGCCTAGATAGCGCTGACAAAGTACATCAAGAGAGTAAAGACCTGGAATCGACTGCAAAAGAAATGCACGAGTTGATTGTTCGTTTTAAGCGCAAGTGAGTTTTAGCGTAGTGCACTTATTGATTGAAGATTCAAAAGGACATTCTCGAATGTCCTTTTTTCTTATATTTATATCTTCCGTTTTAAGCCCGATTTGGCACGCTCTTTAATATTGGTTTGAATATAGATTTGATCGGTTGTTGCGATTTTGGCGTGACCTAAATCTTCTGATAGATGTTTTAGCGGGCGGTGTTGTGCATCATGCGTTGCACCTGTATGTCTTAGCCAGTGTGAAGTTGCGGCTTCGAGTTGCTCTGACTCCTCCGTAAAGCCATCTTCCTTTAGTTTAGCCACTGCTAAGTCAAAACTTTGCTGAACAATACGGCGTAATTGACGAACGTTCATACCGCCTTGGCCCCTTAGTTTATGAACAATTGGGTAGGGCTCATCAACGCGAGGTAGGGCGCTTAACCCCCGGAACTGCCGATAACGCTTTAAATAACTGATAAAGTCTTCGCTAAGCGTTACATCCCTTAGCTTATTGCCTTTACCCATAATTCTTAGGTACCAAAAGTCATCTTGATCTTGCCAAAAATGACTCATTACTGGTGACCAATGAGGGCGATCAGACAGCTCCGAAATGCGTAAATACAAGCCTTTTAAACAAGCCAATACGAAAAGATTCCGTTCCAGGTCTGGTTGCTGTTCACTTAAATCACGTGTTACACCAAAAACATATTCCCATTGCAAATCACTCAGCGTATCAGGAAGATTGATTTGCGATTGTACAACTAAATACGGGCTATTTTTTTTAACCACCGGAACAAAATTAGCAAACGACTTTTCTTCTAAAATGGCAAACTTGTAAAACACATTTAGCGCGGTAAACATCGCGGCCAACGTTTGCTGGCTAGCGCCATTTTCTTTGAGAACAAATGGCCGCCAATTTTCGTTAACCTGACGGATACCTTGGTTTTGCTTATAACGCCACTGCACAGAAGTTTGCGTCCATGCTTTATCAGGCTCTACCACAAAATCTACGTACGCTTCGATGTCTTCGCGTTTTAGCTCAAACACTGACTTCTCTGCAACCAGCCACGACCACAAATAAAAGCGCTCAAGCTCATTACGAAAACGGTTAAAAGTTGCTTCAGACTTACGACCGTAAACATACAAAAACTGAAATAAAAACTGTAGCTCGTTATGTACCGGTAATGATTTTTCATGACGATCCAAGAATTTTTCCAGCTCAGGATATTCATGCGCAAGCGTACCATCTTCAAGATGAGCGATTTGATACCTAAGCTGCTTTAAGGTATCAACCAGTGGTAAAATCATAATAAGTCCGATATTGGTTAGTATTGGACATATTATAGTGATGCAGATACGTGTTATGCAATACTGTATAAGTAATCCTATAATTTATATTATGTTAAATCTGATGTGTGACGTTTTTGACTGTTATCTCGGCCCCTGATCACCGCCATATAAGTTGAGATTTCGCGGCACTTTGAGATTTTTTCTACTAGTAATGTTTCGTAATTTCACGAATTTTAATCGCTATACTGGTTTTTATATCAGGAAGCTTTCTTACCTGTTCTTCCCACTTTACTAGCTCATCTTTTATGTCAACTACATGACTCCGGTTCGTGCCTACCAAACTGAAAATAACAAAAGCACTACCGCCATCGAAAAAGTCTTCATTTAGAATGTACTGTATTTGAGATTCAAGCTGTAAAACTTAAGTTTTACTATCAAATTAGTGATTATTTAGAAGTTAAACGGACACATTATTAAAGAATAATTAGCAACCCTGTTAGGTAAAATTAATAGCATGTCAGTAAATTATCTCCAATTCATATTTTTACAATCTTTCTACTTTGTACTGGATCAAATTATATTGCCTGCACATACACTAGTTACATATACAATCCAGTACAAAATCTTATAAAACTATGACTTCTTCCTCTTTGAACCACGTCTCCAAAGCGTTACTTTTCAGTGCACTAGGGTCACTTGTATAGGCTACTACTGCAAGGCTCTTTTGCGCTCTACTGCATACTACGTAGAAAAGTCGTCTTGTTCTAGATACTGCGGAATCCTTTTTCTGTTGCTCATTTTCTAGGTCGGTTTTACTTTTGGCTACAGTCCCAAAAAGCTTTTCATAACTAAACATAAAACCTTTGGATTCTTTGTCATCAAGCACGGCCATTACTCTGTCAAACTCTAGCCCTTTTACTCCTTGGTGAGTCGCATAACCCAATCTCCCATTCGTATATAAGGCATAGTTGACTAAATTCTCAATAGAAGCTGAGAATGCTTTGCCCCAAGCGATGGTAATTTTATCATCCTCACTATCACTCCCTTCATCAGGTAACTCTCCATCTATTAGGTGAATTGAAAGTTCACTGGGTATTTCTATTAGTTTTAGATCTTTTATAAGCTTCAAAACGTTAAAAATAGTCGCGCCATCTCCTGCAATTAAACCCTTCAGCTCTGTTGCCCTAGCTTTCGTATCTCTCAAGGAATCAAAAGGCGAACTTACAAAATCTGAGTTCTGTTCAGAAACTAAGTTTCCATACAATTTGACGCTTTTCATAATACCAAAGTCGTCTTCCTGCTTAATTGAATTGATAAACGGAACAACAACATTGATTAAGAAAGAAAACTCTTTTCTAGAGCCGTCAACAGCACCATCTCTGTACTTGTCTATGGACAATAATGGGAGTAAAAAATCAGAAAACTGACCACGTATGGCAGCCATAGCATGTTCTAGAATTAGACACTTAACGGTTTCTTGGACTTCAATGTCACCTGATTTCTGCACTGGCCTTTTCCATTGCAGATCATCAGTTTCTTCAGCCATTTTATCTCTTACATAATTCTCGATACTGTCTTTATCTGGACGTTCAGAATTAACTATAAAGAGCCGAACAATACCTACTTCATCTTTGAAAGGCTCTTGTTGCCAACCATCATCATCCCTCCTAATTGAATTAATAAGCTCAATGATTCTTTTTGGCGAACGATAATTGGTTTTCTTATCTACAATTTTCCAGTCAACGCCTAACGATTCAGCGATATTATTCTTTCCACCACCGTAAATACGTTGCATTTGGTCTCCAATTATACCAAAGCAAAAAACATGCTTATGAACCTCTCTTACATGAATAAATGCTTCAAGCAAATTCTTAAATGTATCTTGGCTTTCATCGATTAGTAATATTGGAAACTTTCTAATTAAAACTTGCTGTAATAATGGCTTATTGAAAAGAAAGTAAGATGCAATTTCTATAACTTCAGCATGGTTTAACGCCGATCTTCCCCCAAGTAATTCAGTCGGGCTATAAATGAAATTTCGAACTTGTTTTAAGCTCTTAAGCCTGTCTTGTGTTTTTTCTAATCTAGCCTTATTTTGTAGTGCTGTTTTGTTGTTAGGATTTTTGGCCTTCGCTAGTTTTTCTTTTAGCTCTTCAACTTTATTATTAAGCATTTGAGCTAAATACTCTTTTATATCTTCTGTATGAGGGTTTATCAAAGACCACGCAAAGCTGTGTATAGTAGAGACAGAAAAGCTAGCATCATAATTTAGGCGTTGCTTTATTTCCTCACAGGCTGCATTCGTATAGGTTATAACTGCGACTTTTTGACCTAAACCAATCAACTTATCTAGGTCATTTTTCTTCACTTCGCCTAAAACATTTACCAAAGTTTTGGTTTTCCCTGAACCTGCTCCAGCAAATAACAAAAAACTTTGTGGTTCTTTAAGGTCTAGAAATTTATAAATTTCACTATCAATCTCATCGAGTTCATAATTAGCTTTCATGGTCTTCTCCACTGATTACAGGAAACTCTTTTGTTTCAGATAAAATAGCCTGGGAGAGCCAGTCTAAGCCTTCAGCAATATATTTTGGGATATTTAGCTTTTCAGGCTCGATTTCATACAAAATATCCAGAGCCATCTTAGCTTTTTGTCCCTTTTCAAGAGCCTTAAACATAGATGTAGCACACTCTTCTAGAGTGCTCTCATCACACGCAGCTTTCAAGTGAGATAACATTCCAGTCGTAGATTCTAATTCTTTTAGTGTTGTTACATTAGCTAGCGCAAAGGCATCCTCAAATGTATAAGGTATAGCTGTTTGGTTATCGAATTCTCTAACTTCAGTTTTATTTTGGTATACAGCACAAACATTTTCTTTTTGTTTAGCATCAAATGGTAACTCAATTATTTCTTTAAAGTTTTTATCACCAAGCCCAAGCCACAAGGTCAATGTATCGCTGCCAGTGGAAAATTCTTCAGAAAGTTGCGGTTGTGCTTTTTTACCTTCACCATTTTTTGCGTCAGCATCAGTAACAATTAGAGTCGGCATACCCAGTAACTCAATAAGTGACTGTAATCTGTGAGCGTGTGCCCCACCGACCTCTAACACTGATATGTAGCTATTGTACAAAGTGTCTGCGTATTGGTTCTTTATGAAGTGTGGCAACAGTAAGCGCTCTGCCGCTCCCTCTACGAGAATAATTCCGTTCGCAAAAAATAGATCACAGTGAGTAGTTTTAATATATCGAGATACAAATTTTGCGGTCTGTAGCTCGTTAGCTTCTCGACGGCTATCTTGTGAAAATACTGTTGCAAGGTTCATTACTTCGGATGTTGGGACACTAAGCGAGTTTTTCGCTGCTTTCCTTTTGAAGTATCGTAATTTGTCAAAATCAACTTCATGTGCCAAATAGCTAGAGTGACTACTTACAACCATCTGTGTTTTGAAATTTCCACTAACTTCATTAGATAGAACTTCATAAGCCTTACGAATAAAAACTTGCTGTACTTGCGCATGTAAATGGGCTTCAGGCTCCTCTATTAGAACCAAATGCAGAGGTTCGATAGATGAATCCGTTTTTAATCTAGCTTTCCCTTTTAGTTGCCAACCATCTCTGAAAGTTATGAGCTTAAAGATCATATAAATTAGGTTTTTATAACCTAATCCGTTCAAGTTTTCTGGCAACTCAAGCTCAGCACGTAAAGGTTCTGGAGCTGAATTCCCAACTGAAAACTTTACAGCAGCCTCATGACTTAAAGATTCAATTGGATCTAGTTTTGAAGACAACAATATATGAGGATCGCTAAAACCTGGATAGCCCAAATTTTCTATTTCTCCAATAGCACTCTTGAAAGAGCTTTTTAAGCGACTATCAAATTGTGATTGTGCCGAATCAATTGCCTTTAGTGCTTCTATATCTTCTTTATCAGGCGTATCGCTTGGATTTAAGTGAGTATCGAAATATTCACTAAGCAAAGGAGAAAGTGACTCTCCTTTGTTCAAACCTTTTGAAGAAAGGGCATCCGCAAAACCTCGTTGAGCATCAATTACATTTACTTTAAATAAATTCGAAAATGGATAACTCTCTGACTCCTGTCTCAAGTCTAATGGAGTGGTTTCATGCAATTGCTCTGTTGGTAAGAGAAATCCTTTTATTTCGAAAAACCTATTTAGTTCTTTGCTTAAAAAGTCTTTTAAGTTTCTGGGCCACAATTTAAATTCTTGAGCTTCTTCATCTTCAAGTGCCGCACTTGCTTTGTTAAAACTTTCTACGTACTTTTCTCTTAAGTTTTCTATATCCTTGGGTAGAAATGCTAGCTTGACTCCCAATGGCTCACCTTGCCAATCTAAAGTTGGAATAAGATGGCTCACAGCCACAATATCCGCGATTGACGCATCTATCCAAACATCGACTGATGGACACTCTGTTACCCAGTCATCGATTGAAGTTGCCTCTGATAGATTTCCTCCAATCCACGCGTCCCCAATTGAGTTGAGCTTAAGCCAATTGCTTACTGTAAAGTCAGTAACATTTAGCCGCCGTCCAGATTTTCCTAAACCAGTCCTACTGGGTCCTGAATACTTATCTCTATCTAAGAAAAATATAAGAGCATCCATAGCAGATGTTTTACCACTGTTGTTCGCTCCAACGAAAACAGTTTGCCCAGATGAAAGTTCAACTTGAACATTTTCTAGTTTGCGAAAATTGCAGATATCAAATCTTTGTATTTCCATATATTACGTCCTTGGCAATAGCCTAGTTTGCGGCCATATTAGAGAATTACACTCCCTCCAGAGTAACACACAAAACTTTTGTTTTTGATTGTTTTTTAGGCTTTATTCTAACAAACCACTATCGTCTTTAGCAGATGGATCAGTATCAGAATAACCTGAACTTAGTTTATCGCTACTAATATGGATCTATATTTTGGTAATTTATATATCAGTGTGCCCAAGGAATTTTTAGACGTGTCTCAAAATTTTTTATATGTCTTTGCTTCGATGGTTGTTGGTATGAGTAAACATTTGACGGAATGTGATAATTATCTAGATTCTAAGTTATAGGCTTTATAGTCGGTTGAGTTTTCTTGTTATCTTGCGGCACCGCTTACTTCCACTCAAAGCATATTATCGAAATAGACTTAATCTACCCTAATGGTCAAGTTCTACGTTTTTGAACTAAAACAGCCGATTTCGTCAATCCGGAATGGATTCAAATACTTCTAGCTCCTTATTACATATAGCTATAAAAAAGCCCTTAAATAATTTAAATATTCTAAGTCGATATTTAGTGGGTTTTTGACGGGAAAATTATTTTGTAACATTAAAATTTGTTAAATATCAGTCTTTTGAAATCGTTTTAAAATGAAAACTTTATCCTGTTTGGATTTTTTACTTTATAAAATGATTTTGTCTCTAACTCCTCAAAACTAGGTTTCTTTTTCTCAGTTTTAAAAAATAGAGACACTTGCGTGTGAAAAAAAATTGCTTCAACATCACTGTCAATTAAACATTTTTTAAAAGTTACACATGACTCCAAACATTAAATTAAGACCGACGTAACACAACCTAACCTCACCTAGTTGCTTTATCCGCAACCTTTAAATATAGCTTGTTTCTACTAGTCTACAAATTGTGGGCTATGTACTTTTTTGTGAAAAATTCTGGTTGTTGTTATGAAAAGTATCAAACGAAATGCAAACATGCACCGTGGACGGCATGTTATTCGATTTTATTCAAAAAAGAATGGATGCGTACTTAAACTAGAGGGGTTTCTAGAACTATGGCTTGCGTGCAAGTTAGACAATGACATGAGCGTAAAGTGTTTTGCTAGTCAGCCTGAAGAAATTGTTCACGAAATTGACGGGCGTAAACGCCGCTTCACACCTGATTTCTTAGTTAATTATACTGATGGCACCAGCGAATACATTGAAATTCATCATGAGCAGTTTACCGATGCTGAATATGAAGAGAAGGTTAAGGAGTTTAGTCGTTATACACGTAAAACGAATGGCTGGGCAATTAAACTGATTTGCTCAGGTGATGTAAATGAAACTGAATTAGTTAACTATCAGCTGATATGTGACTGTAAGAGCCAAGAGTTATCGTTTGATATTAGCGATATTGCGTTTTCTGAGTCGATTTCATTTGGTGAGCTGATTAAGTTCCTCAAAAAGTTTTGCCCTACCCCTATTGCTGAAGCTTACTATTTATTGGCGTATGGTGTTTATACATTTGATATGAACACGTTTCTTACTATTGAGACACCTTTATCAGTGAGAACATTGCCATGATGGGCTATCAAAGAGGACAAGAGTTTTTAAATGAATTTGGTGGAATAGAATCAATACTGTTCTTCGATGACGATTCAGTCTTATTGTCCGGCGATAATGGTGAAAAATGCAAACGCCTAATCAAAAAGCAGCAATTTGATAAGTATCTCGAAGAGCATAAATTTTTACCTAACAGTGTTGAAAAGCCCAAGTTAGATTTAACCAAATATCAGGAACGTACACGCGACGAACGCTTGCTATACTTACGAGTATTAAAAGAGCTTGTCACTGAAGGGCTAAAACCGACAGTACCTTCAACATATGATGAGTTAATAAAGCGCGTTGAAAAGTTACACCCACATACTCAAGCGACAACACACCCAAAGAGAACAACGCTTTGTAAGCAATGGAAAAAGTGGTGTAATTCAGACTTTAATCACGATGTATT
The DNA here is from genome assembly GCF_016695175.1 of Pseudoalteromonas sp. GCY. Taxonomy (NCBI): domain Bacteria; kingdom Pseudomonadati; phylum Pseudomonadota; class Gammaproteobacteria; order Alteromonadales; family Pseudoalteromonadaceae; genus Pseudoalteromonas; species Pseudoalteromonas sp. GCY. The sequence goes on along the minus strand of NZ_CP068022.1, from coordinate 139,461 downwards.
AGCGTGCAAAAGACGCGTTGGTAGAACAAGGGTTAACTCTGCAAGTGAGGCGTTATTAAATCATCATATTTCAACTGTTTACTCAGATAGTAATTCGACTTATAAAGGCGCATTTTATAGAGATTATCGGGAACTCGTAAAAGAGCACGCTTCATCAAACTCTGATATCTACGCTGTTTCTGAGAGGACTTACAGCCGCAGACTGGGTGCAATACGTGAGCAAGACCGCATCCTAAACATGAGGGGTTTGACGCAAGCAGAGCGTAATCAGCGTTTGCTAACGCTGAAACGGAAAATTAGAACTTACTTTGCGCTTCAACGCGTTGAGTGTGACCGTGTTTGCATCAACATGAGTCTGATTGACGATGACACAGGCTTACCTACTCCGCCCCTTTCACTTTATGCTGCAATTGATGTTTATACTCGTTGCATTATTGGTGTTGTATTAAGTTTTAATGCTGAAAACAAAGAGGATGGGTTTAATTTAATACGTCAGATTTATATGAATGATGACAACTTACCAATGCACGGCAAGCCCTTTTCATTAATCATGGATAACGGCGCTGGGTTTAACAACGAGTTAATGCAGAAAGCTTGTGAAGAACTACGTGTGAGTGTCACATACGCACCGTCAAATCAGCCTGCTAAAAAACCATTTATTGAATCGTTTTTTAAAACATTACGTGCTGACTTTTTCCGAGGGTTCAAAATAGAAGATAAGCACGGCAAGGTCACTATTGGTTTTAATTCATACAAAGGAAAGCGCACAGATAAGAATACCGTTGAAACAGAATCATTACAAAAGCTTGCGGATATCAAAGTAAGTGACTTCAGAAGTCTCCTAAACAAATTTTTATCTGAATACTCTCATAAGCTTCATCGTGAAGCAGGTCATGTTCCTATTGAAGCCTGGATTGAATCTAAGAAAGAAACGCCATACCCTGAGTATAACTATGCGGGAGTAAAGTCGGCATTTCATGTGTGCACGGATAAACCTAAACATAAACTGCAACCTGCTGGAAAGATATACTTGTTAACACAAACGTTTTCAAATCCAAATGAGCTTAAAACGCTTTACAATACTTTAAAAGTAGACGCTCTTGGTGACCAACACCCTGATGTATCGGTATTTTTTGATCCCTTTGATGCAAGGCATGTGACTGTTCAAGGGGTTGATCCTTCAACAGGTGAACTTATAACAAAAACTGCGGATAACCTTGACTGTTTTGACTACCCCATCAGCTTCGATGAATTAAAAGGTTACAAACCAAAGAGTGTAGGCATTTACCAAAATAACAAACATGAAATTACAGGTCATTACAAAGGTAAAATAGACTCATTCTTTAAACAAAAACGTCGCAAGCCTCCAGCACGAGGTCCTAAAGCCCCTTCTTTTGATGAAAATAATGCGCAACTCTTAACAGCGCAAGAGCGAATTGCTGTTTCACATAGCATTGACTCAAAGGCTACAACCAGTATTCGACCAAATATCGAGTGCCTGGACCCAGAAGATACTAAAAAAGAAACAAAAAAATATAATGGCCCTTTGACAATAGATGACTACGATAAAGACCAACTGTGGTGATTATGACTATTAAACCATCAAACCTATTTTTAGACGCTCAGGTTAACGACGCATGGGAGCGAGTTGAATATGTTCACAGTATGTACCGTGACCCTGCCATTTTTAAACAGGCGTTGTTGATTGCTGGTGAATCTGGAGAAGGCAAAACCTTTTTACTCAAGGCATACTGTTCAACTTTAGAAAGTGTGACTACTAGTGAAAAGACAACATGCCCAGTTTTTTATTTTTCGTTTAAACAACCAAAAAAGAGTGTAGACGAGATGATTAAGCTGTTAATAGATGGATTAGGTGCTTCACCTCCACAAAGCCGAGTTAGTTCTGCGGTGCTGGAGCATCAATTTATTACGTTGTTGGAAGAACTCGAAGTAGAATTAATCATGCTGGATGAAATTCAAAGTATAGCTTCGAGCTACGACGGTATTGAGTTTCAGCATTTCATTAAGTACCTCTGTTCTTTGATTGATAACGATAAGATTAAATGTTCAATTGTGTTCGCAGGTACACCTGCTGCAAAGCGATTAATGTCATTTGGTGAAACAAATCAGAAGTTTAATGATTCAGAGCAGATGTCGCGTCGCATGATCAGGCCAATTGAATTTAAACGCATTAAACCAAGGACAAAGCATTGGGTTGATTGCGTTAATTGGTTTGTAAATCAAATAGGGCTACCAGCGCTTACGGTTGATGAGAATAAAGATTTATTTGACCGAATATATGTTGCCTATAACGAAAAGAGCCTTAGTTCCCTAAGAGACATATTTTTACAATCTAACTGTAAAAATGCAGCCTCAACAGAAGAGTTAATACCGTGCCTGAAGCATAATTTTGATTTTTTCTGTAAAGGCCAAGTTAATCCTTTTGATAAGGACATCTCTCAAGCTCATCTAGATGAGTATATAAGAGGCATTACAAGAAAAATGAACGCAGCGGAGTGTAATCATCATGAACAACTAATGGCTGAGTTCGAATAATGAAATTTGCAGTCATCCCAACGGTTTTTAGCAATGAATCAGTTATTGGTCATACGTTGAGGCTATTAAAACGAAATGGCTTTAAGCACATTACACACGTATTAAAGCAGCCTGAAATCACACGTCTTATAAAGTGGCAAAAGTCAAAAGTCGATACCCTTGATAACCTTACTTTCAAGAAAGCAGTCACACCACAAACGCCTTTCCCCTTCTGGGAAAAATCGTTATTAACTACTGTGCAAGTTTGTCCACAATGCATGGAAAAAAACGGTTATTTTCATGAAGAATGGCAGAAACCGTTCATTAAACACTGTGAAAAACACCAGTGTATGTTGGTATCGGAATGCTTATCTTGTGGTGAAAAGCTTAAGTTTGATATTCAACTGTTAGCTAACCAATGTACAAATCCAAAGTGTGGTAAGTCTCTAAGCTCTAAACCACTAATAGTAGGTTTAAATGATGAAGAACGTGTATTTGATTGTTACCTAGCTGCGTATGTACTCAATGACCTATGTGAAAGTTCGGCAAAATATCCAAGTGAGTCAATTAATCACAATGATTTATATATTGGACTTGAGTTTCTAGGTTGCGAGCAAAAAGCGAGAGCATGGCTTAACAAACTCGTTAGAAATTCAAATAAGTACATTCCACTGAATATCGTTTTAGCTAATGTATTAACGCTGACTAAATACTTAAAGTGTGATTGGCCTGCACTAGTAGTGTTCAAGAATATGTATGAATTCGAATATCCAAGCACTACAAACGATTTATTTAAGCCTATTTGGTTGACGATAGACAAAGCAACATCATTGCTTGCTATCGATTTGACAGGTCTTGAACTTTTACTAGCTTCTAAGCTTGTTTTATCCAAAACTCGCAATGGACTTAACAACCGCTCTGTAATCAATGTGTCCCCAATCTTTGAAATGCTTAAACAAAGCTCTCAAATTGAAAATATGGAGCCTTTAGCTGTCTTTAAGCAAACGATGCTTTATAACGACATTTGCATTGCTGATATTTTAATTGGTGTACTCGATGGAAAACTTAATGTTGGCTACGTAACCGATAATGATTTGCTTAGTTCACTATTTGTTAAACCTAAACAATTTAAAAGCTTTTGCAGTCAAATCTTCGGCAACAAAAGAGATGAAGTCATTTCAATACAGAAGGCAAGTCAACTAACTGGCTTATCACATAATTCATTAATGAAATTGAGAAAGCAAGGGAAGCTTAGGATTCCAGCTTGGACTTACAATACTGGACAGGTTGTTTACGAGGATGTATTACGCATTAGAGTGGAACACGCTTTTCAGTTAAACTTGGAGTTTTGATTCTGATAAATTTTAACAAGAAATTCGAAAAAATGTATCGTTAAATCAATACAAATTAAATATTTCTAATGATAATATATCTTATATAATCAATGTGATATGAACGAATATGAAGATTTTCTACGCAAACGCACCAATCTCAGAAGTCAGAAGCTTTACTTTAATGCTACTCCCCGATCATTATGGGAAACCTTTTACATATCTTTGGGACGACTTTGGTTACAAGACAACATTTAGAGGTTTTTTCCTTTACGGAAAAAATAAAGTTGATCTTGGCAATATAAAAATATTATTTAAAGATAACTTCAACAGCCATGAATATATACAGAATAAGTTCCCTTGCACAGACGGAGTTTATGATGTAAGTGATATATCTAATCATGAGTTTATCTCAATAGGTGAAGATATTGATTATTATAACATTATTAATTCCGAAAAAGAAAATAGGCGAGAAGTGAAGCAATATCTTAAAGCACTTAATGATGTATGTTTATTGTCATTGAGCAGAGATGACTTCCAACGATGGGAGGGTTATAAATTATCCTTATTAAGAGATTTATCTCTAACGTCTGTTCTATCTAAGGGGTTAAAAACTGCTCTGGGTAGTTATGAAGAACTCTCAAGTTTTTCATTAAATATAAATCAAGATAAAGGTCACTCTTTAAATTTGTTATTTAATAAGAAAACCCTGGTCCCTAGTAGAATTAATATTTTGATAGGTAAGAACGGTTGTGGAAAAACTAGAACCCTGAATTATATATCTAACATTTATACTGGGGTAATAAGCAGCCTTAACGAATGGCCGTACTGCAATAAACTTATTACTGCTTCATTCTCGCCATTTGATAACTTCCCCACAGATAAAGAACTCCACTTAAAATTAAACAGTAATAACCAAGATAGAGATAGTACCGATTATATTAATGGTTATTCATATATAGGTTTTAAAGATGACTCATCATCCTTTAACTTAGAATCTTTTATTAAAAGAAGCGTAAAATCATATATAAATTCTATTAGATTAGACGAGACGAGTAAGAAAAGATTTTAATCGTATATCATTGATACATGACACTTTAAGAAAGGCTATGTCTTTTGAACAGATTGGACTCAAAAGCTCTAATGGTCAAATAATACTGCACGATCAATATGACGAAACAGACGATATCGATGAAGCATATGGACTTGTTTTTTTGGATGAAGAATTAAATGAAATAAAGTTGAGTTCAGGTCAGAGAATGTATTCTTTATTTGTTCCGAGCATCATTAGCGAAATAAAAAAAGAGTCCTTACTGCTAATTGACGAGCCAGAGCTGTATTTACACCCTGAGTTAGAAGTTGGGTTAATATCTATGCTCAAGAAAGTTTTGTCCGAAACTAACTCGTTTGCGATTATTGCAACTCACTCCGCAATTATTGCTAGAGAGATTCAATCAGATTTTGTCCACATACTTGAAAATAATTTTAGCTGTCGAAAACCAGATATATAAACTCTAGGAAACTCTCTTGAGAGAATATCAGCAGATGTATTTGGTGACAAATTAACTGGTAAGCCTTATCAAGAAATTTTAGATGATCTTATAGACGCCAGATATTCAGGTAATATTGATAAAGCTATCGATGAACTGTCTGATGAATTAGGTTCTAAAGGAATATCTTATCTATATGCTAAGAAAAAGAAGTAACCATGATTGATGTAACAAATTTAAGACCACCAATTAATCGCTACAATGATTTACTTAATCTAGCAAAATCATCAGCTACCAAAAACTCACGAAATATAAAACGCCTTTCACGATTTATAGAAGAAACTTACAGTGACTACGATAAAATCATTACCCAGTATCATAGGAAGCCACTACCATCAAGGCTAACAAAGCATAATAAAATTATTGAAGGCTATTTTACCTCACCTCCAGTTTCTATCGGACATGAACTTTCAATTTTAAGGAATAGAAAACTGCATCAGTGTCCTTTTTGTGGGCGCCCTGGTAAACCAAGGGTGCTTGACCACTTTATCCCCAAAAGTCTTTGGCCTGAATTTTCTATATTTCCAAACAACCTTGTAAATCAATGTAACAGCTGCTCTTCTAAAAAATGGAACCATTTCTATTGCGATACAGATAAGCGTGCTAAGTTTATACATCCTTATTACTCAAGTTTGTTAACACAAGTTAATTTTAACTTTAATTTTGACACATCTGATTGCATCGATATTATTGGTGCTATTATCGAAGTAAAAATTACAATTTCAAAATCTGTACGTGGACGTTCTAGGCGTAGAATTAGAAAGCATCTAAAAGAATTAGACGTAAAAAATTATGCTTTAGAATATGCCAAAGAGAAATTTGAAGATATATTAGATATTGCAAGTTTAGAAGAGATAAACATGATTGACAGGTTAGAAGGAGAAATTAAGGTAGCACATCGAAGAAGTTGTAACCATTGGGATGGCAGAATTCTTGGGGCAATGCTAGCAAACGCTGATATAAAAGCACATCTAGAACAATGTAGCCCTTAATTATTTTAATTTTAAACACTTAGCTGTATTATCATGACAACTCCCTCCTTTGGCGGTTTAATATCAAATGTTTTATGAAGTAGTCTGATACTGATGGTATAAGTACCAAGTGATTTTGACGTAATCGCACTACTAATCTGGGCTTAGCTAGAAGAATTATAAAAGGATAGGTACGAATTGATGGTTTATTACAATAATGACCGAAACCATCAATATTAATTGTATTTTGGAAGAACGCCGCTTGAGACATAGGAAGAAGAAAACGTATTTGTGCAGAAAAAATTTAGCGCTAATCTAAGCTTAAGCTGACTGTTACCGATTGAAAACGGGTAACTGTCAGATCAACTCTGAGCTAGTATATCTCAGAATACACCTTTATATGTCTCATGCATCCTTTTATTGCAATAGTGATAAATTAGCTTTTCTCTATATAATGACTTTTCGCTGCGCTAATTTATATTCAATTCAAAGCTTTTCAATGGAGTTACTTTAATAGATTTATATTCCGTAACTATGGATTGAGCACGCCTGATAGTTTAAATTCTTTAAACCTGCTATTTACTAGAACTTTATATTCAGGATACCGACTAAACAAATCAGCAATGTCTCTTGGGTGAATACCATTTTTAATCAAATCTGATTGTACATAAGTAAAAATATTGACTAAAAAATAGCATTCTAAGCCTAAGTTTTGTTTAGAATCTTTGTATGGTAATCGAAGTATGGCAAGGTAAATTCTGAAATCTTCTAAAGTGAATAAATCGCCCGCTCGCCATCTTTGAAACCTCTTTTTGATTGCTTTGGTATCTGGGTCAATGATATCAATCTCAGCATATTTTGGGTATTTATTGATTAAGGCTTCATCTTTTGCTTGAGCAGTTAATATATCTCGATAAAATTGTTCCCAAGAGATTTTTTCTTTCCCATAATTATATTTTGCCCAACCAGCTTTTGTCTTTTCTAGAAGTATTTCTGAAGATGGTATCAATAAATGATCCTTTTTTGTTATTTCATGACGAGGTAATACTTTGTTTAGTATGCTATTCACATCACTCTCATTCAGAGCTTCTAATCCAAGTTCAATTAAAGCGCAAACATACATAGTTAACTTAGAAAAGTAACTAGCCCGTTCTTCGACGGATGGTACTGGAAACTTAATCTCAGTAAGAAGCCACTTCTGTATGTTACTATTTATTTGAGTTACATCTTTATGATGGAATAGCTCAGTAATAAGTGTTTGCTCTAATTCACAATGAGCATGAATAAAATCAAAGTATTTGTTGTCTGTGTCGCTACTATAGAACCTGTTAGCTTTAAAGCCATTAACCATAGAATCAACTAGAAACCACGCACCAAGAGTCTTCAAATCAATCTCTTCAATTGGTGTCATAGGCAGCATCTTTCCATTAAAGTCTAAAAATTCAACTAATTCATTTGTTAACTTGTCATTAGTTTCTGAATTTCTGATTTTCCTGAAGATACTTCTATCGTGTGTAATCGAAGGGTCTTGCCTAAGTTCCCTAGCAAGTTTGACAAGTAAATCAGACTCGGAGGTGAAACAGTTCATTCCTTTTGCTAGAAGGTTTGGTAGCTGATTAAAAATAAAACCAAGATTAAATTGTTCGTAAATCATTTTTCATTGAAATGTCCCTTTTTTCATTTTGCTATTAAGACACAATTGAGTTGTAGAAACAATCGAGGAGGTTGAAATGAAACCAGAAGACAATAGTTCAAATATGAAAAACGTCAACAAAGGTACTGACGGTGTAAACAAACAGTATTCAAAAATTCATGGCAATAAAAGTAAGCAACATCAAAAACAAGGAAAAAATAATGAGTAGAACCCCAAATGATGACCGTAGTGATAGCATGAATCCAAATAACGATTCTTATTGGGATAGTCTAGACAATCACGCCAACCAACTAAACCCAAACCATGATGAATACCATGGTGACGATGATGATAACGAAGAATAAGTGATTATATATACCTTCCAGCATTTCACTGCTGAAAGGTATTGAAACTAAATCTTTTTTAAGATTTACTAAATCAAATAAGGAAAAAACAGGATGTATTATGGAAAAAGTATTTGCAGTTCTAGTTGATGCTGAAAATTTTAAATCTGACGCATTCACAAGGGTGCTTGCAGAAGTTGAAAAACATGGTTCAGTTGCTCTAAAGTGGGTGTATGCTGATTGGACAAACGGATGTAATAAATCATGGGAAGATATATTAGAATTAACAGCTTCTCGGCCAAAACAACAATTTCACTATACCAAAAAAGATGACGCTGACCATGCTTTAATTATGGATGCAATAGAGTTAATTAATAATAACAAACGGATTAACTCAGTATGTTTAGTTACCAGTGACGGCGGTTTTGCAAGTTTAGCCCAGAGAATTAGAGAGTACGGTATCTACAGCATGGTAATTGGTGAGAAAAAGTCGCCAAAAAGATTAATCAGAGCTTGTGAGAATTTTGTTGATATAAATAATATAGACCGTGATGATACAGTTGAAAACGATAAAGATCTTGATTTAGAAGCTCTGCTGATTAAAGCTTATCATCGTGCGGAGATAGATGGCGAAGCTTACCTAGGTAATTTTGGAACTGCAATCAAACGAATAGACCCTTCTTTTGACCATCGTAATTATAAAGTTGCTAGTCTCAAAAAGCTAATTAAGAGCTGTGACGATATTTTTCAGATCACCCAAGAGGCTAATGATCGTTTTTACTTCACTCTTAAGATGAAAGCTGAAGGCGTGGAAGGAAAGCTTGTCAAATGCTTTAAAGGCCAAGGATTTGGATTTGCTAATTATAACAGAACTAGGTTTTTTGTTCATAAAAGTGAATTTACAAACCCAGAAGATTGGAAGAGTGTTAACACAGGCTCAATGATTAAATTCCAGTTTGACGAGAAAAACTCGAAAAATGGAAATGAAATTCGCGCTTTAAACATCTCAATTGCAAATTAAATAACCAATCATAATAGTGCTTTTTTCCACTGTAGTGTCGAATTTATGTCATTAATAGTGAAAAAAAGCACTATTGCATGAGAGGAGATGAACAGTAAAATTTAAGAGCGAAGCTTCTCTAGATGTTATTTAAAATGCTTACTTGTAGTAGCTCAAATCTGATCTTACAGTTTCGATGAATAGGTTTAGATCTCATCTGACAGACTGTAATGAGCGAACAGCGGTCATTCAAATTAGCTTTTCTATTTCGTCAAAGTATATTGCTTGCATAGTCAGGAAAGCGACCCAATCACTCGTTTTTGTCCTGAGACAAAAGCTAGAACTACTGCATTTTAGTAGTAATGGCAATTAGTTAAGAATTTTGCTACAAATGAGTCATTCAGAAAAACGAGCTACGCTGTGGTAGAAAAACGCGCGATTTGCTCGCTATAAACATGTTAGGTTACTAATGAGTACAGATATAGAACCGATGTATATTGATTGCGGTAAGCATGGAAAGCGAGTGGCTGCCGTACTATGTGGTCATCTTGTCAAACCTGAGGGAGAGCCTCTCGGTTTCATTGAAAATTCAAGCGTTCCAAATGATCTTCAAGCTTGGTGTTATCAATGTGAGGCTGTTTTTGAGGAAGAGGACGGCATGACAGAAAGATTCAGAGAGTTTAATCAAATGTCAGTCGTATGTGTTAACTGTTACGAACAAGCAGCACAGTATCACAATGTAGATTGAGGTTCGTAACCTAACAAGCTGTTTAAAATGGACGCCTTACTGCTTGGCTGGCGCTCATTCTTCGCTAATTTTAGCCAAGCGTAATCCGCCCATTAACAGGGCGTTATATTTTTCTCGGAGATTTGTTGTGAACGGAATCTTTATTGTTTTAATTCTCCCTATTTTATATGCACTTATTGCATTCAACGATTGGTACTTTATTAAGCAAGTAATGAAACATCATCGTTCATATTTACAAGGGCAAGGCTCTAATCCAACCGAAGATGAAAAATCAAAATCAGGGAAAAGCGCCGACTGGATAACTTCAAATATGTCTGAAATCAAACGACGTATTAAAAAGTCAGGTATTGGTGAGCCAATCATTAGCTACATGGATCCCAAAGGTTATGGATATGTAGCTCAACAAAATATGTCGGTTATAGATAATCTGCTTTATTTAAACAATGATGTGCAAGAGCAAGCCATTTCTACACTAAAACGTGTTAAAGGCTATTACCTTTCACAAACTAAACGTAGTCTTAGTCCATTATTCTGGCTTGAAACTCTGCTATTTCTGCCAAAAGCTATGCTCAATGCAAGTGGCATTGAAACAACTTCAAAGTTTGCTGAGACAGGTATTAAAATAGTGCAATTAATCTATTGGGTATTGGTACTATGGTTAGTAATAACTAAACCAGAATTAATAGCCACGTTGCTATCTAAAGTAAAAATATAACAAACGCATCAACGCATGGACTAACAAAGCTTGGCTTGGTTCGTGCCTCACCAATTGTAGCCAAGCTTTATTAGCCCGTTATGCGGGCGTTAGCTTTCTTGTAGGTTTTGGAGTAATAAATGGAATTAGATATTAAATCTTTAGCTTTATGGGGTGTTTTAGGTATTGCTGTGGGCGGTGGTATATATGGAGCTTATGTTAAACTCTTTGGAAAAGCAGTAAAAACTCAAGGGCAGTCTTATATTTCTCTAATAGAGTGTACTGGTTTACAGGAATCTTATGACAAAACCGAACTTATTGAGTTTTTAAAAAAATATCAAGAAAACAAAGAAGAGATTAAAAAGTCTGATGCTGTATTGACGGGCGTAAATGCTGTTATTAGTCAAAATAGTCAGCCAAAGGCCGCAGGAATGGGAATTCCATTATCAATGTGCATTGAAAATTTAGAAAAACGACTTGCAGAGCTAGAAAGCTAACAAGGCAATTATGCGTGGGACGTCTAAAGCTTGGCTGGCGCTCATTCTTCGCTAAGTTTAGCCAAGCTTAATACGCCCCATATTGCGGCGTTAGAATTTACGGAGATTATAGTGAAATTATTATCAGAAGAGCACTATTTATTAGATGGTTATGGCGCTGCTGATATTGTTGTTAAAACTATTTCCGATATAGAAAACTCCGACTGGAAGAATTTAGAGTTAGATATGCTTGGCTGCTCTGAATTAGAGCATTTGCTTGAGCATATTATTAAGTGGAATAAGACAACAATCTTACATGAAGCGATATATAACATCATTTATGCTGGTATCGAATGGTATGCTGGCAAGATAGAATATGAAGAGTTTATCAAAGAATATGCGGATATAATCACCCGAAACCGCATAAAAGGTGGTCTAGAAATCATCAATAGTGGTTTTAGTGAACAATCACTAGATGATAACTATTGGGAAACTGTTGAGACTATATCCAAAACTTTAACCGATGCAGCCTTTATTATCTTGTTTGGAGATAGGGATTTTTTGTACAAATTTCAGCTATTTTTAAGGGGAATTGTAAAGAAATCTCTTCAGGGTGAATTTCCTGACTTACTCAAAAAAGATGGTGTTTTAAAAAGACCCCGTACTCAACCTCCTCAGTGGCTTAAAAAGGCAGTATTCCACCGAGACAAAGGTAAATGCCAGTTATGCGGTAAAGATCTGACGGGTTTTTATGCTATTGAGAACATCAACTTAGACCACATGATTCCTCTCGAAGATTCTGGTAATAGTGATCCTACCAACTTTCAGTTGACGTGCGAGCACTGTAATAAAAGTAAAGGCAAAAAACTACTAGTAAAAAAAGCCGTTGTTCAGCGTTACTGGTAAATTCTAACAAGCTACTCAAAAGGACGCAAAACGCTTGGCTTGCGCTCCTTCGTCGCTAATTTTAGCCAAGCATCTATGCGCCCATTAGTAAGGCGTTTCCAACGGGGGCTTCTGGCACATATACGACTGTCAGATTTGATTGAGTTCTGTTAATCGAATCTGACAGATCGAGTTAAGACTTATTCAGCTTACTGTAAGACAAAGTCTAATCCAGTTAGCTTTTTTAAATCGTTTTACTCCACACGAAACCCGTAGAAGGCTCTTTTTCACATTTGGGTTTTGAGACACGCTTTCGTTTTATATTTCTTGTTGTAAGCAAAGAGGCTGACTTAATTGGCGGCTCCGGCATAAAGTTATCTATTTCATGTAACTTGTCTAAGGCACGCATAACAGCTAACACTTTGATCATTCCAACGCTACGTTTACCGCTCTCTAAATTCTGAATAGTTGTGACATTTACGCCAGCTTTATCAGCCAACTCTCGCTGATCTATCCCTTCATTGAGACGCGCCAGTAAGAATCGCTTACCTATCATTTCCAAGATAGCAGCATTACTCATTCTATCGAGTCGCATAATAGTGATAATTTACGCTATTGTGACTAAATATTGATAGTATAGTGTATATTTCCACTTTTATGAATTTCATCTTTTGAGACCGTTTGCTCGTACTAAGCATCAAAATACAGAATTTCATTTTCTTTGCGAGACCACTCTTAAAGGCTTTTCTTTTTAGATATAGAAATTCAGTTTAAGAGAACAATTTTAAGAACAACTAAAGACCATTGCGTAAGCAAGCCTACAGGTAGAATTTGGCATGTAACAGGCTGCCGATTTTATTGAATCTCGTATGAACAATATTTCCTACACTAGCTCCTAGTTAATGTTGAATATGTTTTTATTTGCAAAAAGTAGATTTCTGATTGAGAATCTCGTTTTGACTGATAAGTTAACGTTCTGAAGATATGAATTAGGTAAAAGTTTAAACCTGATTTGATATTAAGATCTTTGCTCCTTCGCTAAATAAATCTCAATTTAAGTGTCAGGAGTCGTGTTATCCAAAAATACCAACTTATTGAAATAGCAAAAAGAAATTAGCCTGAGATTCTCAATCTAAATGGCGGTGATCACCCCTATTGTAATTTCTTTCGTCGCATTACAACAGCAACTTTAGTATCCATATCATCAATCATGCAGTTATCTAAAGCACAATTAAAGTTGTATCTCCATAAGCTATTAACGTTTTTAGCCGTTGTACTAATTATTAGCAAAAGGCATCGTCTACTTTGGGTAGGAATTATAAAATAAAAAATTAGCTCTTAACTAAGTATTTACAGTTGGTGCTCTACAGATCAACAATAGTAGAGAAGATCTTTAAAGATTAAGCTCACAGTACTTTTGTAGTTGAAGATATTTTAGCTGCAAATAAGATGGTAGATGTGGTCTTGCAAACTATGTTTTCATGCGAGATCTGCATACCGTAGCGTGGCCTTCTAACACTTAAACAATCCATGTCATTGTTGTAGGAGAAATTCTCTAGATATGGCTCAATAACGTATTGGTTGAAACTGTTGATGAAGGGACGCATTTTATGACTAAAAGGAAATCTCTATGTTTAAAAAGATACTACTTCCAATCGCTGCAACTATGTTTTGTATTAGCGCGGCTAACGCCCTAACTCCACTAGAAGACCGTGCTCGAGTTTCTAGGATGAATGCAGATCTACTGTTGCCTGATGGTTCTACATTAAATGTAGACGTGTCATTCGATTGTGGTAGCGACTATAAAAATACGGCGCTTATGGTGATGAGTGATTCTGGAGCTCAGCTATTAGCGGCAGCCTACACACATTTATATGGTGTTGAAGCCGGCGAAGCAGTAATGCATTCTTGGAATAATAAAAAGAATGAAACTGATCCTCGTAAACCCACCTATTTGTTTGTACTTGCAGAGCGTGAAAAGCAATTTGATTGGGAAAAATCACAAGGTGACAATCAAAAACTTAACAAAGGCTTAAAGAGTGTTACAATGGAGCGTAATATAGTTGATAAAACGGCATCTGGAGAAACTAAGAACGATTTGCCTATTGTCGTAGCGGGTTGTGGTGTAAGAGATCACAATGCATACGAGGTCAACTAGGAAGTAAGGCCAGCTCTTGTGGTTGGCCGCATTTAATGAATGGATTGTCTCATGCGTATCTTCGTATTTTTATTTCTTACTGCCCTTTCATTGCAGTTACAAGCGTTCCAATTTGAACATCTAAATGGCGTCGTTCATGACTCAAACGATAACTTTTATTTGTCCTCGCACAATGGAGTATATAGATACGATGGTCGTCATTTTCTTCCTTTAAGTAAAGCAGCTGGATTACCAAGCGGTTTAGTTCGTGATATTAAGCTGCAACATAAAACTTTGTTTTCTTTGTACTCTAATGGTGACGTTTGGGTCACGGATCTAACAAGTCTAGAATCGAAAAAAATAGCGTCTGTGGAAGCGACAAAACTTGCCTTAACAAACTCATCGCTTTTCACTTTAGGAAAATATGATGTTAAAAGGATTGATCTTGATTCTGGAGTAGTTAGTACAATATACAGCAGTTCAAGCCGAGTTTTAGACATTGACGCGTTTGCAAATTTAGCCTACCTAATGACCAGAGATGGTGTGTTTATAGTACAAGATGGTGTGATTAAAACTGTTGAAGCACTAAGCATTGATAACGGAAATTTAGCGGCAACACCACATGGTGTTGTCTATTTTGTTAATAATAGGTTGAGTTACTTCTCTACCCTACAGCAGCAGCTTATCTCTAATATGGAAATACACAATGCTGATAATATCGTATTTGCTGCCCCCTATTTTATCTATTTTACAGATAACGAAAGTGTCAATGAAATCACACTCACAGACCTAAATATTACGAGAACCGGTATCAATACTAAGAAGAAAAACTACAGCAAGTTACATGTAGATGGTAAAAATCGGGTGTGGGGTTTAGGTCTAAATACGTTTGAACCAATTGAGGTTGGTCTTAAGTCTTCTGAGTTGTCGTTAGGGTCTAAATACAACGTACTTGAAGGCGTTGCTGGAGAATTGTGGGTTGGCACTACAAAAGGCATTTTTCAAAAGGCCGACAGAAATCATTTTGAGCCATTAACTCGGTTAAATAATCAAATATCTGCACAGGCATTTGAGGTCACGGCCTTTCAACTATTCAATCGCGGTCTCGCGATAGGAACCAATGTGGGTACCTATTTTGTGGATTTAGCGAGTAAGAAGGTAACAAAAGTTCATGATGATTATGTACTAAATTTTTCAGTGATCGATAATAATTTGCATATCGCAACAAATGGTTATGGGGTTGTAGAAGTTAACTCACACTTAGAATTGATAGTAGATAAAAAGCTTAGACAATTGCTTCCTAGTTTAGAAGTTTTAGACATTAATCATAGTGGGAACTATATCTATGCAAGCACCAAACAAGGTTTGTTGGTTGTTGATACACAAGACTGGACGCGCAGTCTATTTGAAGACGGTGTAGTTGTCACTGATAGTTTTGTTACAGAGGAAGGCCTATTTGCAGCGACTTATGGAAAAGGTGTCTGGTTTAAACCCAATAGTGGAGTTTGGCAAAAGTTAAGCTCACCAAATTTTGTTAAGGAGTTTGTGGAGTTTAATGACAATTTGTATTTAGCGACCAACAATGGTGTCCACATTATAGAAAGGGGCGCGGATCATACAAAATTAGTACCTGGAACAAAAGCGCACTCTTTTACGATAGGAAGTCTTAAGGTTCTGGGCGACAAGCTTTATGCTGCCAGTTCAGACTTTATATTTGAGCTCACAACGGTACCTTCTGTCGATCTTTATGCTCCAAAAGTAACAAGTGTCACTCTGGATGGTAAAACCTATTTGGAGTTTTCTGAACTGGTTAGTCAGCATCCAGCTATTGAAATAACGATTAGTGACTACAATTTTGTAGATCAGCATGTCAACTCGTTTGAAGCAAACATAAACGATACTGGATGGCAAAAATTGTTAGCTGCGGGAATGCAACTTAGCAATCTAAAACCAGGAGGATACGATATTTTATTTAGGGTTGAGAATAAGGGACGCTACAGTGACGTTACGGCGCTGACTTTTAACGTGGCTGCGCCATGGTATTCAACACCTTTAGCAATTTCAATGTATGCTGCTTTGGTCTTTATCCTAGTAATAGCGATTTCTGTGTATATATATATTTGGGTGCAGAGCTTTCATAAAGTTTTCAGGAATAATCAACGCCAATACCAAAAAGAAGACTTGAGTGATGCTGTCCTTAAAGTTGCCGAGGCTAAAAAGTTGTGTAGCGGCAATGACATTATGATTTCAGAAGGTTTAGACAAGCTTGACCAAGCACTTTTGAGGCTCGAACCACTGGCAAGAGGTCATGCGGCACTTGGTAAAGAAAAACTCAGCGTTGCTATCGGTATGTTGCAGGCTCATTGCTCATATATGAGTGATATGGAGCTCGATTTCAATATTTCCATTGGTGAGACACAACTAAAAAAACAGTTGGAAAAGGACATTTACAGTGTAACCTACCATTGTATTGATAATTCGCTTAAACACTCAAAAGCAACGCAACTCAGCCTGTCCATTAGTAAACAACAAGATCAAATTCATGTCATAATTTCTGATAATGGCAAGGGAATGGCGCTTTATTCACGACTTCATTTCGGATTAGGGATCTATACTATAAAACAAATTGCGAAAAGCTATAAAGCCAAGTTGAGTATTAAAAGCTCAAAAAAAGGAACTGCTATTCACTTTGTATTTCCTCTTTTAGAAATTGGCAGGCCGAGTAAAGAAGAAATTCAAAAAGAGGTTTTAGAGAGAATGCAGGATTAGACACCCAAACAATGTCCTTTTATCTTACAAATTTTATATGTCTTGTAAATATCAAAGCGTCTTCGCGAAGGCCTTTACAAACTTAGCAGTGTTAGGCTTCTAATATAAAACAATCAGTTACTTTAGTTATAAACAAAAAAACGCGAGGGTTTCCCCTCGCCTTGCTTATTGCTGTATTAGACCTATTCGCAGTAATTCGCTACATACGTTAAGTCGTTGATGTGCTCTGGGCCATCCATAACAAAGGTTGCTTGTGCCGTATTTGGGTCTAATGTGTAGATCTTCGCGTCTTCACCTGAGTTACGACCAGACACGTATAATGTGCCATCTGAGCTTACTGCTAAACCTGATGCCCAATTTACACCATGCTCGCCAACAAGATCTAAAGTCATGTCGCCTTTATCTAGCGTGTAAAGTGCTTTACCTGTTAGTACGTAAATCACGTTTGTATCTGCCGAATATGCGATATCACCGTGTGAGAAGTCGTCACCTGCATAGCTTAGTTTACCAAGCACTGTTTTTGCGCCAGTTTGCATGTCAAACTCATAAAGGTAAGTTTTGCTGCTTGCAAGTAATTTAGTACCGTCTGGCGTTACTGCTGAACGGTATAATGGCCAAGAAACTGCATTAGCAGCTAGAATCTGCTCTGCACTATCTAGTGAAACTTTCCAAAGTGATGAGGCTTTAGATGCACTGTCGTTTTGTTCCATAAAGTAAAGTGCGCCATTGTGCGCAGCAATATTTGAGGCTGTGTTAGCGACGCCGTCAACGTATGCATAGGTACCATTTACCATGTCGAATTTATAAACATAGCTATTGCTGTCTTCACCAAAGTTATTGATGCCATACACGCCTACTTTACAGTTTACTGGCGGCTCTGGAGGTGTAACTTCCTCCTCTTCTGTTACGACTACGTTGTCTAATAACGCACCATATGAGTCAGAAGTACCTAAACCCTGAAAACGTAACTGTGTCGAACTACCTGTCGCTTCAACCGTATACTCGTACTTTGTCCAGCCACGGGTCGTTGCATTCATCGTTACTAGTGTATTATCGCCAAACCATGCACGTGCACGATTAGTAGAGTCATCGTTTACCACTCGAGGCGAGTAGTAAAAACTCACTTTATACTTTTTACCAGCCGTTGTTGGAATATTCTGGTAGATTGTATAATTTGCAGTTGAGTCCAGCTCTAGGTATTGGTTGCCGTTTTGAGGCACGATAATACCAAGGCTTTGTTTTTGAATTTCGAATTTGGCACCTTCTCTGTTCCAACCTTGGAGATTGTCAAATAACGCCCAATCACCAGAAATATTGCCTGATGTTTCAAACGAGCCGTTAACGACTAAATTGTCGGCAGCACTTGCTGTACCAACAACTGACATTAACGCTAAGGTTGCAAAGTTAAATTTCATAGCCACTCCAATAAAATAGAGTTAATGTAAATTTTTTGTTTACAGTAACATCACTTAATATAATACCATTGTCGTATTTTTTAAGTTTGCGGTCAATGAATAACCGAAAAACCAGATTTTATGATGTTTTACGTCTCTAAATAGGTTTTTAAATTGATACTTTAGTATTGTTTTCGTGGCGTGAAAAATAGATGTTGAAGCCTATTCGTCATTTTGACTGAAGCTTAGGTTACGTATAACAAAGTCATTAAAGCTAGTGGTTAACGGTACATCTAAGAATCTTTGTTTGATTGCAGTAATGAAAGTCTAAGTAGTAGTTATCCTCGGAGGGCGCCTGGCCAAGCGCTATCGTATTATAAAGCAATTCAGCTCCTTTTCGGCCCATTTCATAGGGGGGTTGGCCAATATTGATTGTTGAAAGTCCCTTTCCCAAAGCTTTAAGTTGTATCTCTTCTGTATCTGCGGAAATGATCACAGCATTGTGATTGGTGATCTTCTCTTTGTTGGATCGAATGACTTCCTACTTACTCAGGAGCAATGGCATACAATTTTTCAGCAACAAGGCCGAAGTTTTGAAAACAAGCGCCAAGATCTCACTTTGATGCAGGATAACCTATTCGATGTTGCAGCTGCTGGGCAACGAATTATCTCTCGATCGGTAGACCAACTGACGAGTTTGGTAAAGACACTTGATGAACAAAAAGCATCATTCAGTGGTCAGGAAAATAATGTCTTCTACTCAGGGGTTGAGTTTCAACAAGGAATTTTGGACTACAAACTAGATAAAATCACTGAAATGGGACTTAAAGTGCTTGAAACCGTAATTAGTGCAGGGACTGCATTTGCGGGTGCTGCAGGGGGTGACACCAGCGGCCTGAAAGACTTGGTCGCGAGCTTACCCGCCACAATCCAAGAGATCAATGAGTTAAAGACCAAAATTAATGATATCGCGTCACTAATGGATAAAGTACAAACGGTTAGCGGCCAGTTAAACGTGCTATCGCAAAAAACCGCTGATCCGTTTTCTAGCAGTGAGCTTGCACCAGAGTTCAATCGTCTTAACTCACTCATTCCAACCAAAGAAGAGGCAAATCGAATTTGGGACGAATTTTTGATAACCGCTAAGGCACAAATGAAAAAGGCCATAGATGAAGACATTGATGGTGCAAGCAACTATCTTGTTGCTATCGAAAAGTTGATTAATCATGGCAAGGCAATAGTTGCTGTAGAGATTGATATTGCCCAAGAGCAGTCTAGACAGATAGATTTGCGGATCACCGCTGATGCAAAGCTTAATCAGATCAATCGTATAGATGCATTTTTACAAAACAATCAAAACAGTCTAGATGAAATCCAGGAAATGGAGGAACAGCTATTCCGGACTCTGAATAATCTAAGACATCCGATATTTGTTGCATTAACAAACTATCAGGCGGCATTTAGCTACTGGTCTCTTGATGACACCATGGTAACACCAAGCCTTAATCAAAGTTATCAAGAATACCGTCACGACTTAGCCTTACTACGTGAGCAAGAGGCCGCGTCATTATTGCGCTTTAACCCTCGACCTCAAGATTTTATGCTCACCATAGAAGAGTTAGATGCGCCGCAGCAATTGCTGGATTTTGCGCAAGACGGTGAAATGAGTTTTACGCTGTCATTGGAAGATATTGATTTTTCCCAGTTTGATCGAGTTAGATTAGACGAGGTCAATGTTGTACTAGAAGGTTCAGGGTTGAATGAGAACCAGCGCTATGATATCGAAGTAAGATCTAGTGGTTCATATCAAGATAGGTTTAAAGGGCAACCCTATCAATTTAGTGCAGAATCGTTATACCGATTGGTAAGTTACGAGTTGTTAGATAGTGAAACGACGCACATAGATCCAATCACCAGTGGTGCAATCGCAAACGATTATGCGATTAATTATTTTAAACCAACTCCGTTTACCACTTGGTCAATTAAGCTGAAAAATCCACAGCTTTATGATTTAACTAAAGTGACGAATATCAAAGTGTCGTTTAAAGGAAATGCGATCCCCAAACAATAGTGTAGCACTTGCACTTTACAGCCTAGTAGGCGCCACTTCACGTGGAGACCTTTTAACAAAAGCTCGCAGGATTAACCTGCTTATATGGACTCCTCCAATTGTACAAGCCATTTTTAGCATTATTAGTGTGATTGCGTGCTTATATCCGGGCTCTTGATGAGGTGCTACCTCGGCCTCTTTGATGTATTCGCGCCCTTGTGCCTTATCTCCTACGCGGTATTTGTATACACCTGCGGTTTAACAGGCTCTCAAGGGTGGGTCTCACCGCTTAATGCTCTATCTTGGCTTGTTCAATACTGGGGGTAATCTCAGTATACTTTTTGCTTTCTTTTTCTGTTTATCTTGATTTTTTCTTCTGTTACTCAGTGCTATGCCGCTAAGATTTTTGGCTCGTATGTTGAACCGTTTTTAAGTAAGGCATAGGCAGTTCTAACCGTTTTGTTGGCCAATGCAATGGCAACACATTTCACGCTTTTCTTGGCGAGTAGGTTTTTTATCCAGCGTTCTTTCTCTGTGGTCGCTTCTTTATGTTTTAGCCTGCTGACTACCGTTCTTGCACCGAGAAACAGGTTTTTCCTTAATGTATTGCCTCGTCTTTTGGGGATATGCCCTATCTTGGCTTTTCCGCCTGATGAGTGCTGGGTCGGTGTAACACCTGCACATGCTGCAGCCCCTCTGGCATCACTAAATTGTGAAGTATTGCCTAAAAAGGATAGCAGCTCTATCGCGGTAATTGGGCCAACGCCTTCTAATGCCATTAAACGCTGGCAACTGTCATTTTGCTTGGTTATCGCTTCAACTTGTTTATGTAGCTGTGCTTTAGCGTTGCTTTGTGTTTTATATAGGTCATAACTCACCGCGAGTGCTTGTTTTAATGCGATAGGGAGCGCATTTTCAGCATCTTCTAAAATATCTGGAACCGCTTGTGTTAACGCTGCATCGCCTTGATTAATGACAACACCAAACTCTAATAGCAATCCACGTATTTGATTTGAAAGCTGGGTCTTTTGTTTATCTACTAAGGTTCTCGCTTGGCTCAGTGACTGCAACGTTTGCTCTTCAACTGTCATGATTTTACAGGGCTTCACGTTGTATGCTTGGCTTGCACTGGCAATGGCGAGGACATCGTTTGCATCGGTTTTTTGGCCTTGCCTAAACGCTTTTACGAACTTAGGGGGAAGCAACATGACGTCGTGCCCCAGTGACAGTGCTTTGCGAGCAATATGCTGGGCGCTACCACAAGCTTCCATCACGACCTTTGAACCCTCGGTTTTTGCTAGCAACTCAAGCATAGGTTCGCGTTTCATTGGCTTATTAAACTTGAGTTTATTGCCTTTCAGCTGTGCCACCTGGAAAATGTTTTTTGCCAAGTCGATAGCAATTAAATTAGACTGTGTCATGTATGGACTCCTTATTTGGTAAAAGTGTTTTGCAATATCTTTATACCGTACTCTCCCGATAAGGGGGAGGAGTCCATACATCTCCTACTTTGGTGAGACTTAAATATTCGCTAAATCAGATTGCCTTTTCGTAGGCGCCACTTCACGTGGCGATCTTTAACAAAAGCTCGCAGGATTAACCTGCTCCTACTTTGTTGGAGCTTGAATATTTGGTAAATCAGATTGCCTTTTCGTAGGCGCCACTTCACGTGGCGATCTTTAACAAAAGCTCGCAGGATTAACCTGCTCCTACTTTGTTGGAGCTTGAATATTGGATAAATCAGATTGCCTTTTCGTAGGCGCCACTTCACGTGGCGATCTTTAACAAAAGCTCGCAGGATTAACCTGCTCCTACTTTGGTGAGACTTAAATATTCGCTAAATCAGATTGCCTTTTTGTAGGAGCCACTTCACGTGGCGATCTTTTAACAAAAGCTCGCAGGATTAACCTGCTCCTACTTTGTTGGAGCTTGAATATTTGGTAAATCAGATTGCCTTTCGTAGGCGCCACTTCACGTGGCAATCCCTTAGCAAAAGTCCGAATGATAAGCTACCACCTACTATACAGCTTGAGCCTTCAACAAAGAACTGTTATCTAGATAGCCACTAACACGGGTTGCTAATAAGGCTGCAGCGCTGATAAGTGCCCCTACCCAAGCGGTGTCCTGCAGCGACATATTTTCTACAATTTGGCCACCTAAGACAGAGCCGAGCGCAATTCCAACGTTGAAGGCAGCGATATTCAACCCTAATGCGATATCCACCGCTTTTGGACTAAACTTTTCAGCTAACTGTACAACATAGACCTGAAGGCCAGGTACATTTCCAAAAGCAAATGCTCCCCCTGATTTTATTCAAGCACAAACACCTAGAGCAATGACCCAAGCAGACATCAATAATGTAATGAACGAATATCGACACGCTGCACGCAACGCGATGCAAGCGGGGTTTGATGGAATTGAATTACATGCAGCGAATGGTTATTTGATCAATCAATTTTTAGACTCTCACTCAAATCAAAGGACTGATGGCTATGGTGGCTCTCTTGGTAATCGCATTCGCTTTTTGCGTGAGGTCGTGACGGCGGTGAGTGAAGAAATAGGCTATGACAAAGTGGGCGTTAGACTTGCGCCGCTTACTACCTTAAATGGTACAGTAGATGAAAACCCTGAGCAGACATACCTCGCTGCAATCAAACAGCTTAATGTGCTCAACGTATGCTACGTACACATCGCAGAAGCGGATTGGGAAGACGCGCCAGATATGCCTTTGAGCTTTAAGCATGCAATTAGAGAGGCATATAATGGCGTGCTAATCTATGCCGGAAAATATACGAAAGAACGCGCCCAACAAGCTCTTAATGAAGGTTGGACTGATATGATCGGATTTGGTCGCCCTTTTATCTCAAACCCAGATTTACCCTACAGACTCGCAAATGACTTGTACTTGAATGAACATCAGCCTGAGACATTATTCGGTGGTAGTGAACAAGGTTATACTGATTACCAGACCCACGCTTCAAACCCAATAAACGTGAAATGGACTAAAAGTTAGCTTTAAATCTGCGTACGAATTATTTAGTGCGTACGCAGTGCCAATAATGGCCATTTTAAGATGAGAACAATGTAACAAACTTTTGTGCTTGTTTTTCCTAAATTATCGCTAATGATAGTGTATACCAAAGCATTTAGATTGGAGTTTAGCCTCAAAATAGGGAATAATGTCGCCAAATTAAAGACACATAAAACATTCTACATCTTATCTAAAAATGAAAAATATAATTCTATTTGCTATTGCACTTTTATGCACTGGCTCTGCTAACGCTCAGTTACCTATTGAAAGTTACGCGCAACTCCCTAATATGAGTAAAGTTTCACTCTCACCCAGTGGTAAAGCAGTTGCGTATTTACAAAATTATGAAGGAAATCTCGTTCTTACTGTTCATGACCTAAAAACTCATAAAAAAAACTATATATTGCAAACTGATAATAAAACGATAGCACTTGGTTGGTACGATTGGGCCAGCGATGACATGCTCTTATTTGGTGCTAATTACACCAAAGTGCAGCGAGGCGTAAAGTACACAACATCTCGTTTATTTAAATTTGATTTAAAAAACCCTACGGATGAATTGGTTCAAATCAACCGTGCTTATCGCAATGAAATTCCTGCCCAATTTCAAGACGATGTCATTAGCATACTGCCAGAACAACCAAATAAGATATTGGTACAAACTGACTTCGATATGGCAAACAAGCCGAGCGTTTATATCTTAGACATAGCTAAAGATAGACGCGAGAAAGTTGTTCGAGCAAGAAGAAAAATATCTAGCTGGATAGCCGATCAACAAGGCAATGTAAGAATGGGTTATGGTTTTGAAGGGATCACTGCCTACTATATGCTCTATGATAATGAGACGAAGGATTTAACCGATTTCTATACCTTTCAGGCTCGTGGTCCGGAAGCTATCCATATTCTTGGATTTGATAAAGACCCAAATATTATTTACCTCACCGCACTTCATAATGGTAAAAATGCGCTGT
The DNA here is from genome assembly GCF_016695175.1 of Pseudoalteromonas sp. GCY. Taxonomy (NCBI): domain Bacteria; kingdom Pseudomonadati; phylum Pseudomonadota; class Gammaproteobacteria; order Alteromonadales; family Pseudoalteromonadaceae; genus Pseudoalteromonas; species Pseudoalteromonas sp. GCY. The sequence continues at coordinate 114,942 of NZ_CP068022.1, read as the reverse complement.
TTAAAGCAGACATTACTAAGCGCCCGCTTTTACCTCAGCTTATTTTCTCCGATCCAGACTATGATTTTGATGGCAGTATCATTTATTCACACGACGGCAGAGCCATAGGCTTCAGCCATTCCAATCTTGATAACTCAAGAGTCTATTGGGACGAAGACCGCAAACTCCTACAACGCTCACTCAAGGCGGCATTACCAAGCTACGACACCGTTGTAATAAGTATGAGCGCGGATAATAAAAAATACATTGCGTACGGCGATTCTGACCAAGACTCTGGTACGTACCTGATTGGTGACAGAGAAACCAGCTCTTTAGCGGGGTTAGGACGTTTATATCCAGATATTACTGGTGACAATTATCTGGGCAAACAAAGGGTATCGTTTAAAGCGCGTGACGGCCTTGAAATTGAGGGTTACTTAACCCTACCTAAAGCATTCGATGCGGCTGCTCCCACAATCATCTTTCCACACGGTGGACCATACTCTCGCGACTACGCTGGCTTTGATTACTGGTCTGAACTATTGGCAAGCCGAGGCTTTGTGGTTTTCCAACCTAACTTTAGAGGCTCTTTTGGTTATGGCTTTGACTTCTTTAATGAAGCAAATCAAGGTTGGGGAGGAAAGATGCAAGATGACTTACAAGATGCGGCAAACTGGTTGATTGCAGAAAAGTATGCACTCAAAAATAAAATTTGTATAGGTGGTGCAAGTTACGGCGGCTATGCGGCACTAATGGCTGTGGTAAAACATCCTGAAACGTTTCAATGTGCAGCAAGTTTTGCCGGTGTTACAGACTTAGAATCGATAGTCAGTCGTGCACGCTTTTTCACAAACAAAGCGCTTGTTCGTGACCAATTTGGACAAGATACTGATAAACTTGAGGCACAATCTCCTGTTAACTACGCTAAGCAGATTAACCGCCCCGTGTTACTTATTCATGGTGATGACGATAAAGTCGTGCCTGTGAATCATAGTCGTGACATGGTAGATGAACTTGAAGATCATGACAAGAAGTTCAAATACATAGAGCTCGAAGATGGCAACCACCATCTGAGTTATCAAGCTCATAGAGTTAAGACGCTCACTGAGTTTTTAGCTTTTTTCGAAAAACATCTTAAGTAGCAAAGCGCCGCAATTAGCGGCGTTTTTTATTGAGAGAGCGACTTCTTCTGTCACAGAGTTGATGTATGATAGAGGCTAACATAAAGGAGAATTATTGTGCAGCTCGTTAAATTATTCGCCATGGCGTTGATGCCTATGCTCAGTGTATTTCAGGCCTCGGCAACGTCATTTTTAGTCTTTGGTGATATGCCCTATACGGAGATAGACAGAGGCATGCTGATGCCAAATGGTGCTCTGCATGAAAAGGTAAACGATATACAGCATGATTTTATGGTACACGTAGGTGATATGAAATCCGGTGCTGAGCCCTGCACTGATCAACTGCTTAAAGATAATTATGCCCTGATCTCAAGTGTGAGTAGTCAACCATTTATATTCACGCCCGGAGACAATGATTGGACAGACTGCGACCGTGAAACCCTGATCCCTAGGTTTGATGAGTTAGAAAGATTGGATTTCATCCGTAAACACTTTGCGGTGCAAATACCTGACCTTCCAAAGTTTAAACGTCAGCAAACAGTACCTGAAAATCAATCTTGGATAGTGGATGATGTGCAGTTTTTAACTTTGCATGTACCAGGCACCAATAATGGTCGCAGACAAATCTTATTATCCGATAAAAAAGTAGTGCACGAAGAGTCTCATCGTCGTGATGTAGAGAATATTAAGTGGTTAGATAGCTTGCTGATGCCAAGCCATAAAGCCGCGGTGATATTTCTACAAGCTGACCTTTATCAAAAAGAGAAGCACTCAGGACGTTGTGATAAAAACTCAAAAGCTAAGTGCGATGGTTATCAGTTATATCGAGAAACACTTGCAGAATATGCCGCTCAACTCAGTTATCCGTTGCTGTTGATACATGGAGATACGGGAGAGTTTTGTTTTTCTGAACAGTCAAAGAATTTATGGCGTCTTAACGCCCCTGGAGACTTTCAATATTTAGATATTGCAAAGGTTAAAGTTAAGGGAGGTAAAAAGAAGCCATTTAAGGTAACACCGCTTCTTTCAAAAGATAAAATAGCTAAATGCAAGGGGCTGTAAAGCCCCTTTACGCACCTTTTACGCAGCAGTACATAAAGCGTAGCGCGAATAGCTTGCCGTACCTACAGTAAAAGCTCGCGCTGTTTATTGTGGCTTTCAAACTGCTCTTGCTTAACTGTATTGACAAAATGCCACTCACTTTCCACCTTCTCTTTTGTGAAATTAAGCGTTAAATAACCACGCTGATGAATATTGGCATATTCAAGGTCATCGACTAGTAATTGCAATACCTCAGCGAATTGTAGCGCCTGCTCATCGCCTAATTGTAAGTAATGCTCAAGCCCTGGAGAACTGACAGAAGCAGTCGCATATTCTTGACCACAAACAGCTCCGCTTGCATCGCAGAGCTTACCAGACCACGCGTTGTGTGTATCTCCAGCAACGACAACTAAATTTTTACTGGCCGCTTTTGCTGTTTGTAAAATCACTTCACGTTCAACCGGATAGCCATCCCATGCATCCAAATTATAAGGTGCGGTAAACGTGACTCGTGCTTTTTCTTGTTCTGACAACGTTGAGTCACCAGCAAGCATTCTCCCCTTTATTTGAGCAAGCTCTGTTAATTGCGTCGACATTTGTGCCGAAGGATTGGCTAGAGACACGAGCAGCTCGGCTGGGATCATCATTTTGGTCATCAATACTTGTTGCCCTAAGACTTGCCATTTCGCTGCAGATGTCTTTAAGTTATCTGTGAGCCAAGTCAATTGGTTTACGCCTAAAAGCTGTTGCGAAGGCGCGGTGAGATCCGCCTGAAATCCGGCAAAATCCACTTGTCCTGTTGTAGGGTCAATATAATCTTGATAGTCGAGTGCTTTAGCGCGGCTCTCATGACGAGTATCTAGCATATAAAGTGATAACAAGTCGCCAAATTCAAATTTACGATAGAGGCTCTCAAGTTGATCCTTAACCATAGGGCGCAAAGGCATCCATTCATAGTAGGCTTGCAGTGCGGCAAGCTTTCGGGCTGTGTACTCCCCTTCTCCTTCGTTATGGTTTTCAGCGCCATCCATGTATGAGTCATTACATACTTCATGGTCGTCCCATACCGCAATAAATGGTGTACTGGCGTGGAGAGCTTGCAGCCCAAGGTCCGTACGATATTTTGCATAGCGACGACGATAATCATTTAATGAAATAATCTCGTTCGCATTATCTGCATCTAGTCCTCGCCCCATGGCGTCGGCATTTTCAGTGGCATACCCACCCATACCATATTCGTATATGTAATCACCTAAATGTAACACCGCGTCTAAATCGCTGCGTTTTGCAGCCTCTGCGTAGACATGAAAGTAACCTGCTGGATAATTTGCACAAGACATGACGGCAAGTTTTACCTGAGCTACATCGTTAACGGGTAAGGTTTTGCATTTACCTATGGGGGAATGCGTTTCCTTAGTGACGAAGCGATAAAAGTAGCGGCTATTTGCAGTCAGGCCATTAAGATCTACTTTAACGGTGTAATCGTTTTTTGCTAATGCGGCGAGCTGGTGGCTTTGTAGTAAGACGCCAAAATCTTCAGATTCTGATACTTGTAGAGTGACATCCACACTGTTAGGTGTACCTTCTGGAGTGACTCGCGTCCATAATATAATGCTATCAGCTAAAGGATCGCCACTTGCGACACCATGGTTAAATGCGACAGCAAAATCGTTGCTTGCAACCGCTTTACTATCACTGCTGCCGCAACCTACTAACGAGACGCTAATTGTCGCTGCGCCAACGCCCATTAATGCACTTTTGATAAAATCTCGACGGGTAAAACTTGCCATTATTATTGTTCCTTAACTGCAAAATGCGCCATATTGGGCGCACTTATCTACTACTTGAAGGAACTAGCTTAGTTAAGCATTATTACAATTTAACGATTGGCCTTAATTAGTGCGGATTTGGAACAACTCGATTTCTGCCACTGCTTTTGGCTTCTAGTAACATTGTATCTGCACGACGAATAATGCTCTCAACGCCAGACTCACCCGCGCCAAATTCAGCAACCCCAAATGAACTGGTAATATCGACCTCTTCACCTACCGCAATTTGAAATGATGCCTGCTCTATCATAATGCGCGCCCGCTCGGCGACTAAGATTGCCCCCTCTAAGCCGGTATTAGGCAGTACCAGGGCAAATTCCTCTCCACCTAGTCGAGCTATTAAATCCGTGTCTCGTAAAATTTCAGAGAGTAGCGAACTCACGTGAACCAGCACTATGTCCCCCGCTTCATGGCCAAATTGCTCGTTAATTGCACGGAAATTATCGAGGTCGGTCAGTATCACACTAAATGGTGTTCTGTAACGTTCATATAACCTAATTTGACTGTCAATTTTATCGCTTAGCTGCCTACGACTGGCGACGCCCGTTAATGGGTCAGTTTTGGTAATAAAATCAAGCTCTTTACGTAAGTGAGCGAGTTCGCTATTCATTGCTTTTGTTGTGGTAATGTTGTCTCCGTAGATAACAAAGGCATCATCTTGCAGCGAAAAACATCGTAATCTGAAGAACTCACCGTTTAAGGTATCAATTTCAATTTCTGGATAGTCTAATTCACAGCCGTTGCTTAAGCCTAAAAACCATTCCGTGAGTTCATCCCCGTCGATTCTGTCATCAAACGTATCGTCTGTTTGTGGGTCGAAGATATTACTCAGTGTACGCCCTGTTATGTGAGACGAGGGTTGTCCGATTAGCTTTGTCATTGCTTTATTACAAAATTCAAGAACCGACTTGTTACTAACAATAGCAACTGCATCGTCACTTTTATTGAGCACGCCACTCAGTAGGGATTGTAAATGGTTAGCGTTAGACATAATTCAATTCCGTTAGGCTTTTTGTTATTTTAAATCAATCGAGAAGATTTATCTTAGATCTCGCGCAAATCACACAAAAAAGACATTTGGGTTTCGTTATTTACATTGATTGATTCTAATTTGGCACCAATCATATTCCATTTCACTTATATTTTATGCAACAAATGAAACGTATAGTTACCTCCATACACAAAGGAGGAACTATGTTAAAACCAACGCAACTCGCAACGATTATTTCTGCTTTGCTACTGCTAAGTGCATGTGGCGAAGCTGAGCAGGCAAGCAGTCAAACTCCGCCTCTACAACCAATTGATGTAGCGGCAACACCGCAAATTAGCATTGCTGATTGGCACACCTATACAACACGCCTTTCTTCTCCGAACGAAGTCGCACTTCGCGCTCGGGTCACGGGAGTGATCGGCTCGGTAAACTTCAAAGAGGGAGATACGGTGCACCAAGGCGATGTTCTATTTGAGCTGGACGATAGAACTTTCTTGGCTGAGGTTGCCAGCCTTGCCGCACAAGTGAAACGTGCCGAAGCGGCCCTTTCGCAAGCAAAAAGTGAGTCGGCGCGTGCGCTTCGATTAAGCAAGCAAAAAGCGATTTCAACCGAAGAAGTCGATGCCCGTGTTTCGCTTACCGCGCAGCGTGAAGCTGAATTAGATGCGCTTAGCGCTTCATTTAAAGCAGCTCAGCTAAACTTAGAGTTTAGCAAGATCACGGCACCAATCAGCGGTAAAATTTCATTTGCTGAGGTCACTCAAGGTAATACCATTAGAGCAAACGACACTTTGCTTACTACGATAGTCGCAACCGATAAGATGTATGCGTACTTTGATATCGACGAGCGCACTTGGAATAGCCAGTTTGCATCAGTGACGGAAGGTGAGCCACTTCCTGTGAAATTACAGCTACTGGGCAGTGAGTCACAGCCAGTCATGGGTGAGCTAGACTTTATCGACAACGCTATTGATGACCACTCCGGAACCCTAAAAGTACGCGCTTCTTTTGATAATCACAGTGGACAACTACGAGCTGGCTCGTTTGCGCGAGTGAGTCTTTCATCCGGTGAGCAAAACGAGCGAGTATTAATTCCAGACCGCGCAGTGGGTACAGATCTTAAAAATCGCTTTGTTCTAGTCGTCAACGACGCAAATACACTTGAATATCGTCTAATCACACTCGGTAATCGCTATGGCGAATTTCGTGCTGTTGAATCGGGTTTAGCCGCAGGAGAGCGTATCGCTGTGAATGGCCCAGCGCGTGTAGGCCCAGGCATGCCGATAAACCCAAACTTAGTGACGCTTACCTTGCCAGGTAACATTGCCACAGAAGTGGTTGCGATGACGCCAAGCGATTCTTCACAAGGATTAAACTAATAATGAAATTTTCCCATTTTTTCATTAAGCGGCCTATTTTTGCGGCGATGATGTCGCTCGTGATATTAATCGCAGGGGCCATTTCCCTTTTTCAGCTTCCCGTGAGTGAGTATCCAGAGGTAGTACCGCCGACGGTTGTGGTATCTGCAACCTACCCCGGTGCAAACCCAAAAGTCATTGCTGAAACCGTTGCAACGCCGCTTGAGCAAGAGATCAATGGTGTTGAGAACATGCTGTATATGTTTTCTCAAGCAACCAGTGATGGTCGTTTAACGCTTACTGTGACTTTTGCACTTGGTACTGACCTGGACCGTGCCCAAGTTCAAGTACAAAACCGTGTAAATAGCGCTATTCCAAGATTACCGCAAGAAGTACAACGTTTAGGGGTTGTGGCTGAGAAGGCGTCACCAGATCTCACTATGGTGGTGCACTTGGTATCGCCAAGTGGCTCGCATGATACAAGCTACCTCTCTAACTATGCCGATATTTATGTCAAAGATCAGATAGCGCGCTTGCCGGGAGTGGGTGATGTAAAGCTATTCGGCGGCGGTAAATACGCGTTGCGGATATGGCTAAACCCTGAGCAACTGGCTGAAAGAAACTTAACCGCAAGCGATGTGGTCCGAGCAATCCAACAACAAAATCGCCAAGTGGCAGCTGGCTCTTTGGGTGCTCAACCCACAACCAATGAAAATCAATTCCAAATTCTGTTAAACGTTAAAGGCCGTTTGGCAGATACCAGTGAATTTGGCAATATTATTGTTAGCGTATCAGGCGATGGTGCGATCACTAGACTCAAAGACATTGGCCGAGTTGAGCTTGGACAAGATAACTACGCGTTAAGAGCTTTGCTAGATGGTAACGAAGCGGTGGCAATGCCGATTTTCCAGCGTCCTGGTTCTAACGCGATAGAGCTGTCGGATCAGGTGCGTGAAACCATGAAAGAGTTATCGACACGTTTTCCTGAAGGGGTTGAATACGATATCGTTTACGATCCGACAATTTTTGTTCGTGGCTCAATCGATGCGGTAATTTCGACATTATTAGAAGCCATCGTACTTGTTGTATTGGTTGTTATCTTATTCTTGCAAACATGGCGCGCTTCTATTATTCCGCTGGTGGCAGTGCCTGTATCGTTAGTTGGTACTTTTGCCGCAATGCAGTGGCTTGGTGTTTCTATCAATACTTTGTCGTTGTTTGGTTTGGTACTAGCAATTGGTATCGTAGTCGATGATGCCATCGTCGTGGTTGAAAACGTTGAGCGTAATATTGAAAACGGCCTTGCGCCCTTTGAGGCGACTAAACAAGCGATGTCAGAGGTGACAGGCCCTATTATAGCGATTGCATTGGTGCTTTGTGCAGTGTTTATTCCAACTGCATTTATTACTGGGTTGTCAGGCCAGTTTTATAAACAGTTTGCACTCACGATCACGATTTCGACGCTGATCTCGGCGTTTAACTCATTAACACTATCACCGGCGCTAGCTGCACTACTGTTAAAGCCGCACGGCGCTAAACCAGACAAACTCACAATGGTGTTAGATAAATTGTTTGGTCAGTGGTTATTCAAACCGTTTAATCGCTTTTTTGATAAGGCCGCTCACGGCTATGTTGGACTGGTAAAAAAACTTATTAGACTGAGCACCATTGTTTTGGTGGTTTATTTAGGGTTAATTTTTGCCACCACTAAGTTGTTTAGCACAATCCCTGGTGGCTTTATTCCACAGCAGGACAAACAGTATCTTGTTGCGATTGCACAACTGCCAGACGCTGCAAGTTTGGATAGAACAGAAGCCGTTGTACGCGAGATGGAACAAATTGCACTACAGACTCGAGGCGTTTTACATTCCGTGTCTTTTCCTGGGCTTTCAGTAAATGGCTTTACAAACAGCCCAAATAGCGGGATTGTATTTGTTGCCCTAGACAAATTTGAAAATCGCACATCGCCAGAGTTGTATGCGTCTTCAATCGCTGCGCAGCTTAATCAGAAGTTTGCCATCATAGATGAAGCGTTTGTCGCGGTTTTCCCACCGCCACCAATACAAGGGTTAGGCACCACTGGTGGTTTTAAACTGCAAATTGAAGATAGAGCAAACCTTGGCTTTGAGAAGCTATTCTCGGACTTACAAGCAGTGATCGCAAAAGCGCAGCAGCAACCGGAGCTAATGGGACTGTACTCAAGCTTTAGGATCCAAGTACCACAAATGGACATTGATATCGACCGTGAGCAAGCAATGGTACAAGGCGTACCGCTCGAGGAAGTGTTTAATGCATTACAGATCTATTTAGGTTCAATGTACGTCAATGACTTTAACTTATTTGGCCGCACTTATCAGGTCACCGCTCAGGCTGACGCGAACTTTCGCTCAGATCCTGCACAAATTTTGTCTTACAAAGTAAGAAACAACTATGGTCAAATGGTGCCACTTGGCGCGGTACTCAAAGTCACGCCGACAACGGGACCTGATCGTGTTATGCACTATAACGGGTATCCTACTGCCGAGTTAAATGGCAGCCCTGCGCCCGGCTATTCTTCGGATCAAGCGCAAATGGCAATTGAAGCGGTGCTAAACGAAACGCTTAGCGAAGGCATGGCATTTGAGTGGACTGAAGTCACCTATCAGCAGATCCTAGCGGGTAACGTGATGGTGTATATCTTCCCACTGGTTGTACTCTTGGTATTTATGGTTTTGGCATCGCAATACGAAAGCCTAAAGCTACCATTTGCAATCATTCTCATTGTGCCAATGACGATACTGTCAGCATTGGTTGGGGTATGGCTAACAGGCGGCGATAATAATATCTTTACCCAGATTGCTCTTATCGTTTTGGTTGCTTTGGCGTGTAAAAACGCAATCCTAATGGTGGAATTTGCCAAAGAAGAGTACGAGCAAGGCAAGACTAATTTGGAGTCAATTATTGAGGCATGTAAACTACGTTTACGACCTATTCTGATGACGTCGATTGCCTTCACCGCAGGAGTTGTACCTTTGGTACTTGCAACTGGTGCGGGTGCTGAAATGCGCGAAACTATGGGGATTGCAGTATTCTCAGGAATGATAGGGGTTACCTTATTTGGTCTATTGTTTACGCCTATTTTCTTTATGGCGATGACTAAGCGATTATACACGCCGAAAATACGCGAAGCGCAGAGTACTATTCCAGTAAACGATTAATAACTTGTAATCATGTTCAAAGGCCCATTGGGCCTTTTTTATGCTGCTTTTTATTTCCTTGTAATCGCACTATTCACCTTAACTTCATCCGTTTACGCTAAATTATCAGATACCGTCTTTTTCTCGCCGGAGTCTGTTTATGAAATCTCAAATTGCCTTTGCTGTTTTAATTACCGCTGTTCTCAGTGCATGTGGCGAGGACACTTCAAATCGTAAAATTGAGCTTAGTGAAACACTTAGTCGCTATCAATGCGATAATAATTCGGTGATAAAGGTTGACTACAACGACAGTGATAAAGCAACTGTCCATTTTAACGAACAAGTGGTTAAGATGAAGATTGCTCGTTCAGCCAGCGGTGCAAAATATCAAGGTGATGGGTTTGTATGGTGGACAAAAAATAACGAAGGCATGTTGCTTAGACAGGAAGAAGATAAAAACAACCGCATCATCGCACGTTGCGAGATGCGGCCCAATGAAGCCTTAACAGTGAAGGCGCAATCAAACTGATTATAAATGCTCGTCCCAATAGGCAATGTCACTTATATATAGAATTAGGATGTCTTATACCGACAACTTTTCAGGTGTAGCTAAAGTACTTTTTACAAACTCAATGGCAGCGCTTACATCAGCAAATAAAACTTGATTTAATGGTTCTGGCATACCTATTTCTTTGCGCATTTTTTCAATCTGGCTTTTCGCAATTGCCGACTTCAACACATACGCAGCACTAACACAGCCTAACTGCAAACAGCGCTTTGCTGTGTTTACCAGTAACTTGTAGGCTTCTGGTGTCGCAGCTATGGCCTTTTCCGAATAACTTATGTAACCCCATGTCGATGCGTGGATCTCAGTTCGACATTGCTCTAATGCCCTAGAAAAATAATGGATCATAGACTCATTAATATTTCCTTCGAAACAGGCAAAGAGGATATTTTGCTCGGTCCAGAGGGTTACTTTCCCGCACCGAGTTTGATAACTATATTTTGACATTAATCCTTATCCGGCTCCTTTCGAAGTGCGGATTATACATCAGCACGACAAGGTTAAAAAAGAGCAATTGCTACTTTTTTAACCTAAATCGGATATAACGCTTATGGCTCAGCGAGTTGCTGTTTCGCTGCCTCAGATTCTTCTTTTAGGTAGTTATTAAATGACAACCCTAGAAACTGCGGTAAAGTTGCGCTAATTGCCAAGGAAGACAAAGTACCAATGAGAATGCCACAACACAACGCCATGGCAAAACTATTAAGTCCAGCACCGCCTAACCACCATATCGCTAACACCGTTGTGAGCGTCGTTAATGAGGTGATAAGCGTGCGGCTCATTGAATCCTTTATCGCTTGGTCTATGGTATTGCCCACGGGGCTGGTTTTCCACTGCTCTTCGAACAAAAGCTCCCTAACTCTGTCACCAATTACAATCGAATCGTTGAGTGAGTAACCAATAATCGCCAGCAGCGCTGCAAGCACAGTTAAGTCAAACTCTACTTGCGTTATTGCAAACAAACCAAGCGTCACAATCACATCATGAAAAAGCGCGATACTTGCGGAGACTGCCAAGCGCCACTCAAATCTAAACGCCAAGTAAATCAATACACTAAGTAATGCGAATATACCTGCAAGGCCACCTTGTTCGATTAACTCATTACCCACCTGCGCACCAAGATAACTGGCGTCTAATACGCTTGCTTGCCATTGTGTTTCAAGTCCTTCTATCCACTGTTTGACGTGTGTTTCATCGGTGGACTGAGGGGTTTGGAAAACTCGCCAGCTACCATCGTTTTGTAGATCGATTCGCGCATCTTGAACACCAAGCTCAGCTAGCTTGTTTTGCATTTCTGTTTGGCTCTTTTGCTTGGGTAAGTCGATAACCGTAACGTAACCGCCGGTAAAGTCTTGGCCTAATACAATGCCTTTTTGGGCGATGGCTATGAGACTTGCAAGGACAAGTAACAATCCAGAAATTAGCCCGACGAATCTTGCCTTTTGCGTCTTACTTGTCATTTTACTTTGCGCCTTTACGTGATTTTGAATAAAGAGATTCTGATAACATACCGGAGACGACCACACCGGCGAAAATACTGGTTACTATGCCCAGCGCCAAGGTGATCGCGAACCCTTTTACTGGTCCATAACCGATACCAAGTAGGATAAGAGCAGTTATCATCGTGGTTAAGTTGGCATCGATAATGCTCGACATGGCTTGTTGATAACCTTGCTTTAATGCAGTAACCATCCCAATGCCTTTACGCCTTAATTCGCGAACTCGCTCAAAAATAATAACATTGGTGTCGACGGCCATACCGATAGTCAAAACCAAGCCCGCAATGCCGGGTAAGGTAAGCACAACACCAGGAAGCAGCGACATTAATCCAATCAGGCAAACTAAGTTTACCAGTAATGAGGTAATGGCCACTGCGCCTAGCTTGCGATACCATACTGCCATAAACAGCAAAGTTAGGCTTAGCCCTAACGCCAAAGCTTTAAAGCCGCTTTCAATATTCTTTTCGCCCAATGAAGGACCAATGGTTTGCTCTTTCACAATGGTGATTGGTGCGTCTAGAGAACCCGCCCGCAACAGTAATGCTAACTCCTGCGCACGTTCCATTGACTGCATATTGGTAATACTGAATCGGGTATTTAATACTTGTTGAATAGTGGCTACGGAAATCACTTCGGTTTTGCGCTTAATCTCTCCTTTTGTATCCGCGTAATATTCGCTGAATACGGTGGCCATTGGTTTACCAACATTGTTTCTAGAAAATCGGTTTATCTTTTCACCACCTTGAGAAGATAAGAATAGTTGCACTAAAGGCTTTCCGTATTCGTCTCTTCCTGCTGTTGCGGACTCTATTTCATCTCCGCCAAAAATGGCAACTGGGTCGACTGAAACCAGAGCGCCAGATTTATCCTTTAATTTTTGACCTCCCATTTCTTGTAATGCATGAAATGAAAGCTTTGCTGTTGCGCCGATAATACGCTTGGCTTGTTCTGGGTCTTGCACGCCAGGTAATTCAATTCGTATATAATTAGTGCCTTGACGTTGCGTAACCGCTTCTGTGATCCCGAGTTCCTCAATACGCGAACGTAAAGTAGACAGCGCTTGGGTCATTAACTGCTTATCGAACTCTGCTTTTTTCGCTTCGGCAAAACGGAAATTAACTTTCGTTAAACTGCCTTGTTTATGAGTTGTATTGGTAAATTGTGGATAGAGTTCGCGCAGTGTAGCAATAAGCGCAACGAGTTCATTTTGCCCTTGCGCTTTAGCTATGACCTCAACCTGCTCGCCACTGATAACTTGAGGAATAGATAGATTACGATAACGATTTTTGATCCGTAGGCTATTGGCTTCGTCTGCGAGTGACTGCAATTTATTTTGTGCCGCTTGTTCTGTGTCAACCTTGAGTACGAACAACACACCGCCGTCCAAGTCTAGTCCTAGCTTGATAGGTTTGAGTCCTGTGCTTTCTAACCACTGTGGCATCGTCGAAGTACTAACAACCTTAACACTTAGCTTTGAGTGAGACTCAGCCATATAAGCACGCGCTTCGGCGGTTAGCGTGCGGTTTTCAAGTTCAACTAAATAGCCACCTTGATGAGACTCGATTTGCTTGACTTTGAATCCCTCTCCTTCTAACTGAGATTTAAGCTCAGGCAGCGACAGAGACACAACCTCGTTACTACTTGCTTGAATTTGAATCAAATTCTTATTGGGATACAAGTTTGGTAGTGCACAAAGGATCAACAGGAACACAATAAGCGCAGTAAAAAAGCGTTTTGCACGCGCGTTGGCACCACGAGGGGTTGATGGCCTCGTTGGCGAATTTATATCTTTCATATTTTTCTCATTATCTATCTGAGCGATACCGATTTGCTAACGAATACTGTTCATACAGACGTTAGGGTGCTGGTATCAAAAACTACTATTTGGGTGCTTTATTGGTAGTAGATAATGATTATGAGGCGAAGTTGAGGCTGCCTTTGAAGGTTAAGTTTGCCGGCTTACAGTTGTCGATAAAGCCATTATTTGGCCGAGTATCACACATATACCAAGGCACGGGTTTAGGTCTATTGATGTCATAGACTGAGGCCGGTACATATTTTTCTGCTGCAAGCTCAAATACAAGCGCATATTCGGCTTGTTGTTTAGGATGTAGAAAATAACTAGGGTGGCTAGTACGCTCACGTTCCGGCAATAAGCCCTTTTCGTGATGTGTGGTTTCACCACTGAGCTTTATTGGAGTCGCAGAACTTGGCTTACTGGGTAACTGATTGGAGTCAGCGAGGCCCTTCTGGGTGATGTTTTCGAAGCTCGTGCTGTTAGTATCACCAGTATGGGAAAAGTGATAATCAGGCGTTCCTGTCGCGCACGCAGCAGTTACCCATAACAACATGAGTAATGACATAACGGCAAAAAGGTTAGAACGCTTCATGAAAACAGATTAAATAACTTATTAGATAAAAATACAAGATTGGGGTGATGGTAGCAAATTCAAGATAGCGGTATCAATTATAATGAATATGATAGGTATAAAAAAAACCTCCGACTTGGGAGGTTTTCCTTGTCCAGCGAGTGGATTAAAGATTTACTTGGTCTTTTAGGCCTTTACCTGCTTTGAACGAAGGAATGTTCGCAGCTGGGATTTGGATTTCAGCGCCAGTTTGTGGGTTACGACCAGTACGCGCAGCGCGCTCTTTTACTGAGAATGTGCCAAAACCAACTAAAGCAACAGAACCGCCATCTTTTAGTGTGTTAGTTACTGCGCCAGTAAACGCTTCCAAAGCACGAGTTGCCGCTGCTTTTGAAATCTCTGCGTCTGCCGCCATCTTTTCAACTAGTTGAGCTTTATTCATTATTAGATTCCTATAACTTTATAATTTGCCTAAGCAAAACCTATGTTTATGCATTTTGCGTTTATGTGCAACCCCAAAATTGCGAAATTCGACGAAATATTTATTATTTTATTGCGTTTCGCCCCGGATCCTGTGGGTTTGTAATCAAACGCTATCAATTTGCTGGCATCTGCGCAAGCTTTGTACCCCATAAAATGCGATTAAAACTCACTATCAGGTAGAACCCCACACTCCACAGCGCGCCAAATGCTGGCCAAAAAATGTACCAAGGCATTGAGATAGAAACTACATCAAAGTTAGCTGCACCAAGATAGCTTGGTGGCGCACAGACCAAAAATATCACTAGCAATATCGGCGCTTTGAGTGTTAATAGTTTGGAAAGTGCATTATTTATTGTCAGCACCAAGGCAACCCACAAAACCCAAAGCCAAAGCGGAAGTAACTCACTACCTTGGTAATTGATGAGCTGGGTTTTGACCGCAATCAATTCAATGCCCATTCCTATGGCGGGCCCCACGAGCGCAAGCACCAAATTGAGACGCTTATTTTGGTGCCCTGCGAGCATAACGAGACAGCCAACCAACATCAACCAAAGCGCGTCTGCTTGAAAAAATAATGCAGCAAACCAAACACTTTGGAAGAGTAGCGCGTTAGTAATCCAATGTTTGAGTACAGACATTTGACTGGTATCTTGGTTTTCTGGCGACTAAATGCACGGCACTGGTTGCTCTGCGTTTAAAAGCCCCCTCGCAGTAGCATAAATAAAATTGCCAAAGGCGATAAAAGCGTTCATCGAAACGTTTACTATCAAGCGAAGGCCATGCTTTTTCAAACCGAACACGCCAATCGTATAGCGTTCTGGCATAGTGCAGACCGATATCATGGAGTTCGTGGACAACCATATCGGTGGAATTTACAATTTGCTTGCTCATTTCACTCACGGAAGGAAGACAACCGCCAGGGAAGATGTACTGCTGAATAAAATCTGATTGCTTAAGGTAATGTTGATAACGCTGACAGGCGATGGTAATGGCCTGAATAAGCATCGCGCCTGTCGGCTTTAGCAAGTCATTGCATTTGGCAAAAAAGCCCGATAAATAAGCGTGTCCAACTGCTTCAATCATTTCAATGGACACAAGTTTGTCGTATTGGCCGTCCAAATCGCGATAATCTTTTTTTAGTAGTGTGATGTGCTGCTGCAACCCTTCTTTTTCAATTAGCGCTTTTACGTAGTCATGCTGCTCTTCTGAAATGGTTGTCGTGGTTATGTGGCAGCCGTAGTTTTTTGCAGCATAAACCGCAAATGCGCCCCACCCGGTGCCAATCTCAACAACTTTGTCAGTTGCCTGAAGATCCAAGCGCTCGCAGATTGCGGCTAACTTATGTTGCTGCGCTTCTTCAAGCGATGCTTCCTTTGAGGGATACACGGCACTAGAGTACAGCATTTCTTCACTTAAAAACGATTCATACAGGTCATTACCAAGGTCGTAGTGGGCCACAATGTTACGCTTTGAGCCTTGTTTTGAGTTTTTGTTTTTAAGATGCTTTATCTTATTCGCAATGCCAGAGAAAAATGCAAACTTATTTTCAAAGGCATCCAGCTGAGCTTGGTTTAGGACGAAGATCTCAATCAGTTTGGTTAAATCTGAACAACTCCAGTGACCAAGAATGTAAGATTCGCCTGCTCCGACACTGCCGCCAAGTGCAAATAGCTTATACATTTGCGCTGAATGAACATGAATATCAACGCTTAGGCTTGTTTCTGACTCACCAAAACAGTATTTTTGGTCGCCTTCGACAAGTACCACTTTTCCGGTTTCTAAGGTATTCAACGCGCCAAAGACGAGCTTTTTATACACTCTATCGAATGTAGAAAGCGAAAGTGATGAGGATATTGTCGTGGTATTTTCCATCTTATACTCTTCCGGGATGCCCAACAAAAGGCACTTTTTTTAAAAATAACTTCAACGCTTGCCAGTAGATACCTTTAGCTATGCTCCATGTCATTGCAGGAAACCGCTTGAGCAATTGATTAATATTTGCTTCATTGAGTTCCTGTTTTTTGAGCGTCATCGTGGCATCAAATAGCAATTCGTCACCTTTTCTATTTTCAATATGGATTAGCGTATTACTACCGGGTGGCTTTACTTTCCAATGATAGTGCATATCCAAATTCATAAAAGGTGATACGTGAAATTGCTTTTTAAAGTTCACTTCTTTATTTAATTCAACTAAATAAAAATGACGCTCATTCCAAGGCGTGTTACTTACCTCAGCGAGCATATGGCTAAAACCAGAGCCCTTCTCGTCTTCAAAAAAGTAGAAATTAACCGGACTGAAGTAAAAGCCTAAACAGCGTATTTGCGCCATTAAATATACTTTTGTTTGTGAGGAAACGGGTTTACCTAGCGCATTTGACTTAGCACGTGCGCGCTCAACTAAGCTTTCGCCCTCTGTGAGGATATAGTCAGCTTGATTGAATTTGAGGAGTTTTAAGCCGGATGTACCAAACTTTGACGAAATACTATTGAGTGCGTCGAACTCACTTAAATCTAGCCACATCATATACATGGGATAGGAAAATGCGTGTCTGGCATGGGCGAATCGCCGATGCCGAACTTTGCCTACCAGTATTGCACTGTTCAAAATGAGATACCCAATTGCTCGGCCACGTCTATCGCACTTCTCACACCATCTTCATGAAAGCCGTTAAACCAGTACGCACCACAAAAATAACTATGATGTTTACCATCGATGTCAACTTTACGTTTTTGAGCCGCAATGCTGGTGGTATTGAATACTGGATGATGATAGACAAATCGGCAGATAACTTTGTCTTCAGCGATCCCTTCATCATGATTTAACGTGACACAGTATTGATGTTTGGCACCAAGCCCTTGCAGTATGTTCATTTGATAGGTGACAACAGCGGCTTTGTCCGTCGCTTCGTTTAATAAATAGTTCCAACTGGCCCACGCCAGACGACGTTTTGGCAATAAACGGGTATCAGTGTGTAGCACCACTGAGTTTGCAGTATAAGGGATTGCGCCAAGTATCGCTTGTTCATCACTCGATGGTGTATTTAGTAATGCTAATGCCTGATCGCTATGACATGCAAAGACGACTTTATCGAAGTACTCGTTACGGCCATCTTTGAAGACGATGGTCACACCAGATTCATCACGAACCACTGTCTCGATGTTGGCATTAAGCACAATATTGTCTTTAAATTCTGCCACTAATGGTTGAATGTATTCCCTTGAACCTCCAGGGATAACATACCATTGAGGGCGATTTGTGATGTCCAAGAGCCCATGGTTGAAGAAAAACTGGACAAAGAATTTAGCTTCAAAATCGAGCATTTCTTTGATGCTGGTTGACCAGATTGCGGCGCCCATCGGCAAGATATAGTGCAGCTTAAAAAATTCATTAAATTGGTGTTGCTGTAATAGTTTGCCAAGCGTTTCAACACCTTGATAGTCGTCTTTTTCATACAATGACTTACAGAGACTATTAAAACGCACAATATCCTTTAGCAATCGCCAGAAAGTTGGTCTCAGTAGGTTACGCTTTTGTGCAAATAACGTACGGAGTGAATGGCCATTGTACTCAAACTTGGATTGACTGTTGTGAACACTAAAGCTCATTTCAGTTTCTTGGCGACTAACACCAATTTCAGCCAGCAGCTTTTCAAATTTTGGATAGGTTCTGTCGTTAAATACGATAAAGCCGGTATCAATCGCGAGTTTTTCACCTTGGTATTCAACATCAATAGTTGCCGTATGTCCGCCAATATAATCATTTTTTTCAAAGACTTTCACGTCATGTTGACGACTTAAAAGGTATGCTGCGGTCATACCTGAAATACCGCTTCCAATTATTGCAATCTTAGCCACGGGCTATCCTTTTTGCGAGAGGTAACCACAACGAAAACGGCAGTAACCTGAGAAGTTTTAAAAATAGGGTAAATCTTTTTGGGAAATGTATTTCTTTGCTGCGCTTTTCTATTCCTTTGCTAATGTAACCAACGGCCTCATCGACACTTACAATAAATGGCATCGGAAAGTCGTTTTTATCTGTCAACGGCGTTTCTACAAATCCTGGGTGAACTAAGGTGACATCAATATCTTTTAATGTTGCTGTCAGGGTGCGCGCTAAATAGCTGACAGCCGCTTTCGAAGCACCATAAGCTTCTGCACGAGGTAAAGGTAAAAATGCACTACTGGAACTCACGATACAAAGTTGCCCGCCTGTTTTAATTTTTGGCACTAATACGTCTAGGCAGTGGCCGATTGAGATGACATTGATATTCATCACTCGCTCAAACAGATGGCCGTCAAATTGGTTGGGATTATCAATATACTCACAACCACCTGCGTTGAGGATCACAAGATCCAAACCGTCAATATCTTTGAAATTATTTTCTATCTCATCGCGGTTTGTTAAATCAAATGCTTTGCTCTTTGCGCCTACGCTGTTTTCTAATTCGCCTAACACTTCTTGATTGCGGCCACAAGCAGTTACTTGATGGGACTGTTTTGCATAAAATTCAGCAAGACCTTTACCTATCCCTGATGTTGCGCCAGTAATTAAGATGTTACTCATGCCGTGATCCTTTTATCTAATAACCGAATAACACCACCGAGCAGTGGGACCTGGCGATACAGCATTTGCGCACTGTCAAAGTAATCCCGGTGTTGCGCCACTTTTTCGCCAATAAAACTCAAGCGACTATGACCATCGACTTCTATGAGCTTACCGCCATTTAGCTTGGGGTGTTGATAGGACATAGTCCAGTAGATAAAGCTGACGTCATCGACTTGATAGGCATTCGAAACGAGAAACTCGATTTCAGAGACATTTTCATATAACCCCTGAAAATAGCTCGTTAGCGCATCAAGTCCTTGAATTTTATGAAAAGGATCTAAAAAACTAATGTCCTCGGTGTAAATTGAAGCCAATTTACCTAGGCAATGTTTGTCCATTTCATTATAAATTGCCACGAATCGCTGCGTTCTGTGATCCATACCTATTTAAACCTTAAATGCGTCAAGTGCTCTCGCCCTTGCTTCTTTATGATCAACCAGCGGCTCTACATAGTCGTCCTTTCCGCCAAATGCCGCTAAATAGTCATGGGGAAAATGAATATGCTTTGCTGGAACATTTTTCAATTCAGGCACATATGTACGAATAAAAGAACCATCGGGATCAAACTTTTCGCTCTGCGTGATGGGATTAAAAATGCGAAAATAAGGCTGCGCGTCACACCCCGTACTTGCAGCCCACTGCCAGCCACCATTATTACTGGCAAGGTCTCCGTCTATTAATTTTGACATGAAATAGGCTTCGCCTTCGCGCCAATCGATGAGCAAGTGTTTGGTTAAAAAGCTGGCAACAATCATGCGTAGTCGATTGTGCATCCAGCCGGTTTTATTGAGCTGTCGCATTGCCGCATCGACAATCGGGTAGCCAGTTTGACCATTACACCAGAGCTCAAACGCTTGGCTATCGTCGCGCCACCTAACCGCGTTATATTTATCATTGAAATTAAAACCTTTACATAAACGCGGGAAAGCGACGATAAGATGGCGATAAAACTCACGCCAGATAAGTTCGTTCACCCAACAAAACTCTGGCTTACTTGGGTTTTCAAGCACTTCAGGGTAGTGAAGTTGGATCTGTGCGATGAGCTGCTTGGGGGACACAATGCCTAATGCCAAGTATGGACTGAGCCCTGAAGTTCCTTTGATTGCAGGGAAATCACGGTCATCTTGGTAGTCTGTTAGTTTGTCCTTAATAAAACGATTTACAATCGTGATAATGGCATTATCATCGGCAGGCCACTTTTCAGATTCATTAGTCATCTCGAAGAAAGTTGGCTTTTTGAAGTTTGCTTCATGTTGTTTGTCCAATGGCCAGCTGGAGAAGTGAAATTGCTGCCCGACAAAACGCTTTAACCATGCTTTTTTATAGGGGGTAAACACCTTAAACATCTCACCGGAGCCCGTAAGCACAGAGCCCGGTTTGGCGACGAGATCGCCATCGAATAATTTTAACGTAATCAAAGTTTCACACGCTTCATCGCGCGCCACTTCATTTACTTCGTATTCTTTATTTGCATATAAGCAATCAATGCCTTTATCGTCACAAATAACTTGAAGCTGCGCCGGTAGCTCAGCGAATGTGCTCGCTTCAACTATATGTAGCGTAATGCCAAATTCACTAAGCTGATTGCCAAGCTCAAGTAATCTGCGCTCAAGTAGGTCGAGCTGAATACTGGCTACGTTGTGTGATTGCCATTGTGGCTTGCAATAAAAAAAGAGCGCATCGCGTGCGCCCTTATTCACGGCTTCAATCAAAGCCTCGTTGCCGTAAACCCTGAGATCACGGCGAAACCAAAAAGCTGCTTTCATTATTAAATCCCGAATCTTAAACGCAGTTCGTTGGGGTATGGGTCAAAGTACACTTGGCTTTGCAAATATTCTTTAGGATGCACAGTAAGGTGATGCTTGAGCAAGGTCAACGGCACATACAAAGGCACAATACCTTTTCGATATTGCTCTATTGCGCCGCACATTTCTTGCTTTTCGATGCTCGAAAGCTCGTTCTTAAAATATCCCTGTAGATGCGTTAACGTGTTTGCTTGATTTTTGCGATTGGCAGGCTTGCTCAGTGCTGACATCAAACCACTGATGTATTTATGTTTCAGTGTCTCTCTATCAAATTGTTTGCCATCACCAAGCAGACGCCCTAAGTCTTTATAGGCTTGGTAATTATGGCTCATCAACAGATATTTGTGCTTGGCGTGAAAATTCGTCAGCTCGTGTAGACCAATGTTTTCGGATTGAGTCAATTCTTGCCAGCTTTTATAGACAAATACCCGCATCACGAAGTTTTCTCTGAGATGCATGTCGTTCAATCTGCCGTTTTCCTCGCAAGGCAAAAGCGGATTGTGTTTTATGATTTGCTCAGCAAAAATACCAATACCTTCAGATGTATTGCCTGTTCCTGCTTCGTTATAAACCTTAACACGCTCCATTCCGCAGCTTGGGCTTTTGGCGCAAAATACAAAACCGGAAAGGCTTTGTGTCTGTGAGGTAGCAACCTTTTCGCCAAATTCTCTAAGCTTGGGTGCGACATCTTCTTTACCGTCGGGGCGGCTTACTTTGATAATGTCCCCGACTCGGATCTGTCTTATGGTCGGTCTTGGAATTGGCATACCTATCGCAACTTCCGGACAAAAGCGCACATACTCAACATGTTCGGCGAATTCATCCATACAAAAGTTTGAACGCTTGTGGCCTGAGTCAAATCTTACCTTGTCGCCAGCCAAACACGCGCTAATGCCAATTTTTATTGGTGATGAAAATTTCATTTCGCAACTATTCCCTTAATAAATCAACTTACCAATTGGGTTCAACAGCTTACTTAAACCTTTATTAAAGTGTAGTGCACTACTTACTACAGTAAAGCACAGGCAGCCTTCTTTTGTGTGCGGAGAATGATTATGTTTGCCGTCTTGCCAAATAAAGTCGCCCGGTGCATATTCACCCGCCTCATCTGCGAAATCACCGTCAAGTAATAGAGTGATTTCAAAGCCTGTGTGGGTATGCTCTGGGATTTCACCCTCCGCGTCAATTTGTAGAAGGCTTGAGCGTAAGTCGTCGTCTTCTAGCAATAACCGAGAGCGGGCGATTTTCCCTACGCCTGAAAATTTAGTGCGGTCGATATTCGCAATAGCCCGAGGTAACTGAACATCCCTTCCCTGATAGTGAAATGTTGGTTGAATGAATTCTTTAACTTCGTCTATTTCGTCATCCAGTGTTATCGCTTGCATCATTGCCTCGAAATCGGAGCTCAATGCAGAGTCGGAGTTCCCCCCAAGCTGAACACTCGCTTCTTGCGCTTCAAGCTGTTGGGTCTTTTTCTGACAACATGGACACATCTCGACATGTGCTGCAATTGCGACACTGATGCTTGCAGGCAAATTGCCTTCAACAAATTGCCTTAATAATGAGTCGTTAGGGTGATGCTTAATCATGCTTGATCTCCCATTTCTGCGCGAAGTTTTTGTAAGGCGAGCCGTAAACGTGACTTAACTGTCCCGACAGGTATATTAAGATGCTCAGCCAATTGCTCTTGAGACATTTCTTGAAAGTACACGCCTTTTACTATGTCTCGCTGTGCAGGCGGCAACTTGTTGATGTATTTTTGAATTTGCGCCGTTTGCAAATGATCTTGAAAACCATCGTCAGCCTGCGAATCTTGAATTATCGGCCAAATGTCTTCACTGATGTGTTCTTCTTTATTACTCTTCAATTTACGCAGTGCATCGAAAGACGCATTGCGCATCACTGTATAAATCCAAGTTGTGGCTGCGCCTTTATCATGGTGATAGAGGTGGGCTTTACGCCACACTGACGTCATCGTGTCTTGGACAAGCTCCATCGCTTGGGCGTCGTTACCAAATTGTTTCACACCAAAGCGCCTAATTTTTGGCGCAAAGTACTCAAACAAGAACGCAAAAGCTTTACGATCTCGTTTTTCTGCAACCTTGACTAAAGCGTCTGATAACGCTTGAGAGGGAGTTTCTTGCACTGCTTTGCGAGTTCCTGATTGAACGTTGCAACCTGTAGATTGCTGTTGGCCTAACATAGCTCACCTTCCAATTTATAATTACAGGCTTTAATACGCTGGAAAAATTGGAATGGATCACTATTTTTCGTCTAATACAGTATGTAAGAACTTTGCCACCTGTTCAAATGTTTGTGCTTGTTTTATTTTCAGTTTTTGGGTCATCGAGATGGGTAAAATTTCTAGCCAACGATAAGCTACCCAAAGAGGCTGAGTAAAATGCTTGTCGCGGTATAAATCATCGAGGATGGGGTTGGCGATAAAAACACTTTGTAGCTTATCAACAAGGGTTTCATCAACCAAACTAAGTGCTTCTTCACTACATTGCCATGGCGGTCCGTCAATAATGTCACAATCGCCGTAGCGTAAAGATTGCGTGTCCACTTCCACATTGCTGATCGTGACACGTGTTAGTGCCTCAACATCAATTAGCAGTTGGCCATCCTCGTCTTGCGAGAAGTCGACAATTTTGACGTGCACGCCTTCTTTCGGCACATTGTGCGGCATATCACCCACGTATGGGCACAGCACAAAACCTTGCTCTGTTTTAGCGGCCTCTTTTACCATGTATAAATAGCGCTGTTCAAAGATCCGCAAACGGGTGAACCCGCCTGGAAGCAAAAATATTGGCAATGGAAATAAAGCTAGTTTCATAATTCCCGTTCTAACACTCAAAAACTAACAATAATTACGACTGCCTTATTTATCTGGATCAGTTGACGCTAAATTTATGCTTATTCCCAAACACAGTGTTTAGCTATCACGTTACTAGTTGAGAATGTGACGCCCTCAGCTTGCAAGCGTGACTTTTGCTGCTGAAATTTACTACTGTCTTGAGGAAATGAAATACGTCGTTGGCTATTTACTACTCTGTACCAAGGTAACGTTGAACCTTGCGGTAGGTTTTTTAATAATTGGCCCACCTTTCTCGCATGTTTTGGAGAGCCAGCTAATCTCGCTATTTGCCCATACGACGCAACTTTTCCAAATGGGATACCGCCAATTACGGTGAAGACTTTTTCAGCGAGTTCTTGTTGAGGATTGCTGCTTTTCATATTGAATATTTAACTCTTTTAATTTGTCCCAAAAATATCTTGCTACCGGCCCATGGTGGGAAATATGCAAACGATACGCGTGGATTTCAGCTTCAAACTCGTCTTTTCTATCAAACACCCTCACTTGTTGCAAAACACCAGACTCTAATTCTTCTCTACAAAGGTCAAGGCCGATTAAGGCATAGCCCATACCTTGTAATAAGTATCTTTTTATTGCTAGTGCGTCATCGAGTTTCATGACATTGTTACTGTTTCTGTATGCCAAGCGCTCACTGTCAAACTTGAACTTACTTTCTTTCATTGCAAGAGATGGGTATTGCGCAAGCTCTGAAAAACTAAGTTCGGGTGGCATGTAACCTGTTAATGACACTAAGCCTAATTTTACGTGTCCAATTGGCATTGATTCTAAATCGCCAGTTGAATGAAAAAGGTCAAACCAAGGGCCAATGCCAAGATTCGCAATCCCCTGTGTGACTTGCTCAAGCGCAAAGAACCGTTTACCACTAGAGATATTCATTTCGGTTGCGGGAAACTTAATGAAGGCATTGCCTAATACTTGATCAATTTGGTTTTGATATACGATCGGTTCGTAACAGATGTTAAAGCTTGGTTCATTACCCGCCGCGAATTCAGTCGCGAGTAATGACAAATCTCTATGATGATTAAGCAATTTTTCGGCTTCAAAATAAAATCGACGACCTTGCTCTGTTAACACATTGCGATATTTCTCACGCTCAAAAAGGGCAAATCCCAAGGATTGTTCTAATCTTTTAATTGATTGAGAGACCGCAGGCTGTGTCTTATGAAGCTTATTTGCCGCTTCGGTAAGGCTAGGCGCTTCAACAACGGTGCAAAACGCTGCTAAGTCCGAAATCTTCATAAATAAATCTTATGCAGTATAGAATGTTTTATAATTTTTATTTTATATGTAATTCCATTATTCTGCACGCATTAAAATTGACGTTGTCATGGAGAACAATATGTTAAGAGTGTTTTCTGGAATTGTGTTGGCTACCCTATTAGTGGGTTGCCAAGAGCAAGCAGAACAAGCCCCAACAGAAGCCCCTAACCG
The DNA here is from genome assembly GCF_016695175.1 of Pseudoalteromonas sp. GCY. Classification (NCBI taxonomy): domain Bacteria; kingdom Pseudomonadati; phylum Pseudomonadota; class Gammaproteobacteria; order Alteromonadales; family Pseudoalteromonadaceae; genus Pseudoalteromonas; species Pseudoalteromonas sp. GCY. The sequence continues at coordinate 89,811 of NZ_CP068022.1, read as the reverse complement.
ACCGGTTAAAATTCACACGGTTTCGGATCCAAATAGCAGCACGCTTCGCAGTTTCCCTGCTGAAGTGGTAGCAAACCAAGGCTCTTATCTTGCCTTTCGTGTGAATGGCGAACTTATCGAGTTTCCAGTTCTCGCAGGCCAAGATGTACAAAAAGGGCAATTGCTAGCAAAGCTCGATCCTGAAGATTTCAATCTGCAATATGAACAACGTAAAGCCCAATTTGAACTTGCTAAATCGCAGTTATCGAGAATTGAGCCTCTATTCGAAAAAGGCATAGCGACTAAAGCTGAGTTTGATAAAGCAAATGCGGATAAACAAGTTGCTGAATCTGCATTTAAAATTGCCAAAACAAACCTTGAATATAGCGAACTTAGAGCACCGTTTAGTGGTACGGTTGCCAAGGTATTTGTCAAAAATTATGAAAACGTGGTAGCAAAGCAGAATATCCTTCGCCTTGAAACACGCGATATGATGGATGTGGTTATTCAGGTTCCTGAGCGCATCGTTGCACGTGTTGATAAAGATTCTGATTACAAACCGACCGTTGTTTTTGATGGCTATCCAAGTAAGTCTTACCCGCTTGCGATCAAGGAGTGGGATACTCAGGCAGACCCTGCAACCTTAACCTACAAAGTCGTATTTAGTCTTCCAATCCCTGAAGACTTTAATTTGTTCGCAGGTATGACTGGCCATGTTTACGTCGACCCAAGCAAAATCACGAACCGTGAAAATACGGCAATCATAGTACCTAACCAAGCTGTATTCTCCGATAAAAAGCAAGGCACAGAGGGGAATAGTTACGTATGGGTATATCTAAGTGATAAACAAACCGTCACTAAACGCGAAGTTACCGTTGGCCAACTTAATCATACCGGTATTGAGGTATTGTCGGGTATTGAGCCCGGTGAGGAAATTGTTGCCGCGGGCGTGCATTACTTGCAAGAAGGCGCAAAAGTGAGACCTTGGACTAAAGAAAGAGGTCTATAATATGAGTTTAGCCAAATGGTCAATTGAGAATAAGGTCATCAGTTGGATGTTTGCATTGCTCCTTCTTATTGCTGGGGCAGCATCCTATTTGGGCTTAGGCCAGCTAGAAGATCCTGAATTCACACTAAAAAAGGCCATGGTCGTTACCATGTATCCTGGTGCATCACCACAACAAGTGGAAGAGGAAGTCACCTTCCCGATTGAAAATGCAATTCAGTCTCTGCCGTATGTTGATTATGTCACTTCAATTTCTTCTCCCGGTAAGTCACAGATCACTGTTGAGATGAAGAGTAAGTACCGTAAGAAAGACTTACAACAGATCTGGGATGAGCTGCGCCGTAAAGTAAATGATCTCTCGCCAAAGTTACCGCCTGGTGTTAGACCGCCAAGCGTTATCGACGATTTTGCTGATGTTTACGGTGAACTCTACGCGATTACTGGCGAAGGCTATTCGTATGATGAGCTAAAAGACTACGTTGACTTCTTGAAACGGGAATTAGTGCTAGTAGAAGGTGTGAGTAAAGTCACTGTTGCGGGTGAGCAGCAAGCACAAGTGGTAGTTGAAATATCAACACAAAAACTATCACAACTTGGCATCGCGCCAAGCTATCTTTTCTCGCTGCTACAAGCACAAAATACGGTTTCTAATGCGGGTAAAATACGGGTTGGAGATGAGTCTATTCGCCTGCACCCTACTGGCGAGTTTACAGACGTCTCTGAGCTTGAGGGTTTACTGATCTCAAAGCCTGGCGCCAAAGAGCTTATTTACCTAGGCGACGTGGCAAAAGTGACACGCGAATATGCTGAAGTGCCGAATCATATCACGCGTTTTGCACAAAAACGTGCGCTACTGGTTGGGGTTTCTTTTACCTCAGGCGTAAACGTTGTTGAGGTGGGTAAAGAAATTGAACATCACTTACAGCAATTAGAATATCAGCGCCCGTACGGTATTAAGATAAACACGGTTTACAATCAACCAACAGAAGTAGAAACTTCGGTTGACGGTTTCATCGTTAGTCTTTTAGAGGCTGTTGCCATTGTAATTATCGTTTTACTTATCTTTATGGGTGTAAAGAGTGGTATTTTAATCGGTGGTATTTTGCTTATTACCGTGCTGGGCACCTTTATCTTTATGAAGATATTCGCCATTGATTTACAACGTATTTCATTGGGTGCTTTGATTATTGCACTGGGGATGTTAGTCGATAATGCCATTGTTGTGACAGAAGGTATTTTGATTAATATTAAACGTGGTCAATCTAAAGTAAAAGCTGCTGTGAACATTGTTGAACAGACAAAATGGCCACTTCTTGGCGCAACTGTTATCGGGATCACCGCATTCGCGCCGATTGGTTTAAGTTCAGATGCTAGTGGTGAATTTGCTGGTTCTTTATTTTGGGTGTTGTTAATTTCATTACTACTAAGCTGGGTAACAGCAATCACACTTACGCCATTTTTTGCCAATATGATGTTTAAGGGGCCTAAGGAAAAGTCATCAGATACCAACGAAGAAGAGGACGACCCCTATAAAGGTGTGATCTTCACCGTGTATAAATCGATGCTAACCTTCAGTCTAAAAAACCGCGCGATTACCATTATTTCTATGGTACTGCTATTAGTTGCTGCGGTTGTTGGCTTTAAATCCGTTAAGCAGTCATTCTTCCCAGCTTCAAATACGCCTATATTCTATGTGGATTACTGGCATTATCAAGGTGCTGATATACGCAGTACGGCGCAGAATGTTGAGAAGATAGAATCATTTTTACTGGCCGATCCGATGGTTAACGAAGTAACGACAACGATTGGTCAAGGTGCGCCTCGTTTTATGTTGACCTATTCGCCTGAAAAACAATACGACGCTTATGGTCAGTTAATTGTGCGTGTAAAAGACCGAGAAGCTGTGGTGGCTATGATTGCTAAGCTTCGTGACTATGAGCTTAAAAATGAGCTAGACGGACGTCTCAAAATAAAGCGCATGGAAATTGGTCCTTCAACTGACGCAAAAATCGAGGCTAGGTTCTCGGGACCTGATCCTGTCGTGTTACGCCAACTTGCTGAAGAAGCCAAGGGTATTATTAGCCAAGACGATAAAGCGTTCAATATTCGTGATAACTGGCGACAAAGAACCAAGTTAATCCGCCCACAGTTTAACGAATTAAAGGCGCGTCGTTTAGGGATCAGTAAATCTGACTTAGACCAGTTGCTACTGACTTCGGTGTCGGGTAACAAGGTAGGGTTATATCGAGATGGTACGCAACTGTTGCCTATCATTGCGCGCTCCCCTGAAGAAGAGAGACTCAATGTTGAAAATCTTGGTGATCTACAAATATTCAGCCCTGTCCTTAGCGTATACGTTCCAGTATCGCAAATCGTGGATGATTTTAGTGTAACTTGGGAAGATAGCTTGATCATGCGCCGTGACCGCAAACGCACAATCACGGTAATGGCTGATCATGACGTGATAGGTGATGAAACCCCAGCTAAATTATTTTCGAGAGTGAAGGCGGATATTGAAGCCATCGAGCTACCCCAAGGATACGAGATGCAATGGGGCGGCGAATATGAGTCGTCAAGCAAAGCGAAGAAAGCCATTTTTGGCTCATTACCAATCGGTTATTTAGCGATGTTTATGATCACTGTGCTGCTCTTTAACTCGGTGAAAAAGCCGTTAGTTATCTGGTCTACAGTGCCGCTTGCCATTATTGGGGTAACGGCAGGCCTTGTACTACTACAAGCTCCATTTAGCTTTATGGCACTGCTAGGCTTGCTGAGTTTGTCAGGAATGTTGATTAAGAACGGTATTGTACTAATGGATCAAATAAATATTGAGATCGACTCTGGTAAGTCTCCTTACCAAGCGGTATTTGATTCTGGTGTAAGTCGTGTAAGACCGGTGTCTATGGCCGCTATCACAACCATATTGGGTATGATCCCGCTATTATTTGATGTGTTCTTCCAATCCATGGCAGTAACCATTATGTTTGGTTTGGGTTTTGCAACCATACTGACGTTGATTGTATTACCAGTGTTACACTGCGTGTACTTTGGTATCAAACAACCAAAAGACTAATTGAATAACATCCACCTCCTTCGGGAGGTGGATGTTATTATCGCTTTCACTTCTCTTTCATCTTTTAGTAGACAGGAGTGCTACTGCCACCAACTGTCTAACTTATCTGCAACAAGCTCAGCCCTCCAGCCTAACGCAAGATCGGGTTTCATCAGCAATTGCTTTTCTTCCGGTGACTTTTTCCACGACCAGCTGATCACCTGATTGATTTGTTTCTTCGAGGCAAACACATCAACCGGAATGTCGTTAGCTTTGGCGACTTCTGCGATAAGATGTTTGATATCCTTGCACGCCGCCTTATAGCCTTTAAAGTCGATGAGTCTTCTTACGCGTTGTGGGCAATCTTGTTCACTCACTTCTTTTGCTTTTTCTATACAGGCGAGAATTTCTTTACCAGAGCGATTGACTTCCATCGGTTCAACACCTGGAACATTGCGCAAACTGCCCAATGAGCTTGGACGACGTTTGGCAATTTCTACCATGTTATGTTCTTTAAGCACGAAATTTAGCGCTAAGTTCTTTTTCTCTGCCTTGGCTCTGCGCCACGCTGCAAGTTCTTTTAGGGTAGCAAGATCTCTAGGCTTAAGTTGCCACACGTTTTTGACATCAAGATAAAGCACTTCATCTGGCTGGCGGAAGCTTCTCTTTTGGGCGAGCAATTCACTCTCTTGAAGCACTATGTTAAATAACTGCTTTTCGTTTACTCGCGCTTGAATAGTCTCAAAACATGGCAGTAAATGATATACATCAGAGGCGGCGTAATCTAATTGGCTTTGAGATAAGGGGCGACGTAACCAATCCGTTCTGGATTCACTTTTGTCAATTTCTACGTCTCTAAGTTGCTTAACCATATTAGCAAAACCAATACAACTCCCCTCACCTAACAATTGTAAAGCAAACTGGGTATCGAATATTGGTGATGGGATAAAACCTGCAAACTTTAGAAATACTTCGATATCTTCTGATGGAGAATGAAGCACTTTTAAAACACGAGTATCGGCAAATAACGTCCACAGTCTACTAAAATCCATATCGGCTAGCGGGTCGATAAGTGCAAGATGGTTACCATCAAAGATTTGTAATAAAGCAATTTCTGGGTATAAGGTGCGGCGACGCATGAATTCGGTGTCGACGGCGAGCACCTTGGCTTTCGAAATAGACAAGACAAATTCATCTAGTGCTGTTTGGCTTTCAATAACTTGATACTGCACTGTTACTCCCATGCAATTTACATAACTAGCCATATCACACTAGTTATAAAAAAGCCGGCTAGTGCCGGCTCTATTTGTTATTCTTTTAACGCTCTACGCAGTATTTTACCAACGTTAGTCTTTGGCAGTTCATCTCTAAACTCAACTAGCTTTGGTACTTTATAGTTCGTTAGATTATCTCGGCAATGTGCAATTATATCTTTTTCTGTTAAAGATGGGTCTTTTTTAACAATAAAAACTTTAACTTGCTCACCACTAACCTCATTTGGCACGCCAACCGCTGCAACTTCTAACACGCCTTCGTGCATAGCAACGACTTCTTCGATTTCATTAGGGAAAACGTTAAAGCCAGACACTAAGATCATGTCTTTTTTACGATCAACGATGTAGAAGAAACCATCATCATCATAAGTAGCGATATCACCCGTTGCAAACCAGCCGTCTTTTAAACATTCGGCTGTTGCGTCTGGACGGTTGTAGTAACCAGCCATCACCTGTGGGCCCTTGACACACAACTCACCGGGCTCACCTTTAGGAGTTTCATTGCCGTTGTCATCAACAATCTTAATGTCAGTGCTTGGTGCAGGTAAACCAATAGAACCGTTGTAGGCTTCAAGATCATGTGGGCAAATAGTAACTAGCGGCGCACATTCTGTAAGACCATACCCTTCCATCAGCTTTGACTTTGTCACCTTCTGCCAGCGCTCAGCGACTGGGCGTTGTACGGCCATACCACCACCTAAAGACATTTTCAGGGTTGAAAAGTCGAGGTCGGCAAACCCAGGTGTGTTCAACAAACCATTAAATAGCGTGTTTACACCAGTTATCGCGGTAAATGGAACCTTTGACAGCTCTTTTACAAACGCTGGCATGTCACGCGGGTTGGTGATCAAGATATTGTGACCACCGTACTTCATAAAGGTCAGGCAGTTCGCTGTTAATGCAAAGATATGGTAAAGCGGTAGCGCCGTGATAACGACCTCTTTTCCTTTATCCAATACTTTATCTAAACAGCCAGAGACTTGCTCAAGGTTTGCCACCATGTTGCCATGAGTAAGCATCGCGCCTTTAGATACGCCAGTTGTACCGCCAGTGTATTGCAAGAAGGCAAGATCACTCAGCGTCACATCCGGATTCTGATATTTTGTAGGATCTGCCGCAATTACTTCTTTGAAAGGAATGGTATTTGGCAGGCTAAAGTCTGGCACCATTTTTTTGAAGTGCTTAACAACAAAGTTCACCAAGTGCTTTTTGAAGCCACCTAACATGTCACCAATTTCTGTCAGCACTACGTGCTTCACACTTGTTTTTGGTAAGGCCTGCTCCAGTGTGTGGGCAAAGTTTGCGAGAATAAAGATAGCTTTTGACTCGGAGTCGTTTAGCTGATGCTCTAATTCGCGTACAGTGTATAGCGGGTTGACGTTTACAACGGTACAACCAGCACGTAATACACCTAAAATAGTAACTGGGGTTTGTAACAAGTTTGGCATCATGACCGCAACTTTATCGCCACGACCAAGCTTCAATTCGTTTTGTATGTAACTAGCAACTGCTTTGGTTTTTTCATCAACTTGCTGATAAGTCAGTGTCTTTCCCATATTGGTGTAGGCTGGATACTGGGCATAATCTGCAAAACTTTTTTCAAATAATTCAAGCAATGAGTTGTAATGCTCTGGGTCGATAGTTTCAGGCATACCTTCTGGGTAGCGCTTAAGCCAGATTTTTTCCACTCTTAGCTCCTGTGTTCTCGTTATTTTTATATTCACCCTAAACCATAAACGATGTAAGGCACTTTAACAATTGAGCAAATACTCTAAAAACGCCATATTCCCACAATATCTGAGGATTTACAATCTAGATGCTGTTGAAACGAGGGCTTTAGCGCTCTTTGCGAACTTTTCTTTCCATGATTAGTTTATTCTTTACGCTCCTTCAGTTGTAAACGATGTTTTGTCGCGGTTTTGGTGTGCTTCAATTAGCTTATAGCAAATTTCTGGGTTTTCCATATGGCAATGGTGGCCGCCAGGTATTTTCTCAAGCTTGAGTGATTCGAAACAACCCTTAAATTGACTATATTGTCTGACAATCATGCCATAGCCTTGTTCCGCTAACACCAGTAAAGTTGGAACGGATATCCCATTAAGTGCCGATTTTGCCTGAGAGATGGAATATCTAAATCCAGAATGATGCTTTAGTCGCGGGTCCAATCTAAGTTGCACGCCGTCAGAATGCGGTTGAGTATTTCTTGCCATAAGCAGCGCTGCTATTTCTACAGAAACATCACTAACTTTACTACGCAGTTGCGCAAGTGTATTTATATCAGGATAAACCCTTTGTTCAGATTGTTTTAACTTATCTCGAGAATTAAACGCATTAATGAGCTGGGTTTTGGTATCACTCTCTGAGGTGCTCACAATTCCGATCCCCTCGATTAATACCAAAGATAAACAACGTGTTGGATAGCAGCTTGCAAACAAGTTAGCTATCATCGCTCCCATAGAATGACCAACAATATGGCATGTTTTGATCTGCGCTAAATCTAAAAAGCACTTTAGGTCATAGACATAATCGATAAAGTAATAGAAGGCGTCAGCACTTTTCCAATCTGAGTGTCCATGACCAGGTAAGTCAAGCGCGATATGCGTGTATTGAGTATTGCAAAATGGTGCAAATGGCACAAAGCTATTGCTGTTGTCTTGCCAACCATGAAGGTAAACAACGGTTTGCTTTCCTTCTCCCCAGCTTTGGTAGGAGAATGGCCCGATTTTTTGTTCTTTTATCGCATATAGAGACATCGACGAATTCTTTTAGTGTTCATTGTACCATCATTGATTTATCATCTTACCGTGACATATTTGAACTTACTACTTTGATTTGTTGAAAATATTTTTATCGAACATCCATTCTATTATGAATGTGTTTTAAATCGATCAAATAGCAGAGAATCACAAACTTCCATCACGATAAGTACACGGGAATAACAATGAATTTCAAAACTAGCCTTTTGGCCTCATTTGTTGGATTAGTATTTGCGGCTCCGACATTGGCTGCTCCAAAAAACATTATTTATATGATTGGCGACGGTATGGGGCCGGCTTACACTACGGGCTACCGTTATTTTAAAGATGACCCTTCAACGAAAGTGGTTGATCCAACGGTTTTTGACTCTATTTTGGTTGGTATGGCGCATACCTACCCAGACGACGACACGGTTGTAACAGATAGTGCTGCGGGTGCAACCGCTCTGAGTACAGGAACAAAAAGCTATAATGGCGCAATTGCGGTAGATACCCATAAAGAACATTTGGAAACGATGCTTGAAGTGGCGAAAAGAAAAGGTAAAACAACCGCGCTTGTTGCAACATCGCAAATCAACCACGCAACACCTGCAAGTTTCGCGTCTCATAATGAGTCGCGTCGTAACTATGACGACATTGCCAATGATTACATCGACAATAAAATCGCAGGAAAACTACCTGTAGATCTCATGCTTGGTGGTGGCACTAAATATTTCATTCGTGAAGATAGAAACCTAGTTAACGAATTTAAAGACGCGGGTTATCAATACGTTGATGCTTTATCTAAGCTTGAAACGCTAAACAAAATTCCTGCGATTGGTCTGTTCGCAGAAGTAGGTCTGCCATTCGCAATTGATGAAGAGCCGCAGCGCCTAACTAAAATGACTAAAACGGCACTATCATTATTGGAAAACCAAAATGATAAAGGCTTCTTCTTAATGATTGAAGGTAGTCAGATTGACTGGTGTGGACATGCTAATGATATCGCTTGTGCTATGCATGAAATGGACGACTTTGCAGAGTCAATTAAGCTGGCAAAGGCTTTTGTTGATAACAACCCTGACACTATCCTAGTGATCACAGCAGATCACTCTACCGGTGGATTAACGCTTGGTGCGAATGGTCAATATCGCTGGGAGCGTGATGTGATCGCTAAAGTGAAAGGTTCAGCGGGCGAGATAGCAAAAGTACTTGCAAAGACAAAAGACGTTAAAGCAACGTGGCAAAAGCTCACAGGTCTTGAGTATGACAGTGCGACTGAGCTAAAAGTAAAAGAAGCACTATCACAAGGTCCAAAGGCGCTTAGTGTTGTCGTTAAAGAGGCAATTAGTGATGCATCTTTCACTGGTTGGACAACGGGTGGTCACACCGCTATCGATGTACAAGTGTTTGCCCATGGTAAAGGTAAAGAAGCATTTATTGGCTCGCAAAACAATACTGCAATTGCAGATAAACTGATTGGATTTATTAAAAAGTAAAAATCTTCATCTACTATTCCAAACAAAGAAGGTCAGCATTTGCTGACCTTCTCTTTTTGATCCTTGGGAGAGTTGTTACGCGTAAACAGAGACGCCAATCATACTTTTGATCTCATCTCGTCTTGCTTCCGTTGCAATTGCTTTGTATTCACTAATTGCCTGTCCAGTGCGAAAGTTAGGGCGGTCGTAGATAGTAGAACGTTGCTGCGATTGGAATTGCTCCACCAACGCAATGCCCTTTTCACTGGTTTTGATCTGAGCGGTATTGAGCTTAGCCGTATTTCCTTCTTCTATAGCAGGACTCACCGCCTTTTTAGGCTGTGGCTTTACTTGATATGTACCTGCTTGTTGAATGATTGAATTTAGTTTCACGGTTTAGCTCAATAGATACGAAATGCTTGTATAAAAATACGCCTTTATTCTCGACCTGGCAACTTTTTCCACGTAACAGTATCCCTCACATATTTTGGCTGGGCGTCAGCTGCATCCACAGATAGGCCTTGTGTGAAACTATCGTCGGCTATAAACAGCATGTAATAAGCATCAGGTAACGTGATATTGTCAATGATTTCGCATTCAAGCTGTGTGGCAAGCTCTGAGAATGCTTGCCATCCTGTACCAACACCTGCCGCACCACTTGACGTAAAGTCGATATTTTCAGGTTTAATAACTGTTTCTTCGGTGCTTGGTTGAATAACACCACTAGTTTCGCCGTTGTATTGGCATAAGTAGATCTCACCCATACGTGCATCTATTGCCGACACTACGCTGGACTTGCCTGCTTCCATGTATGCCTGTTGCGCCATCGCCTGCAAAGTTGAAACGCCAACCAACTTAAGACCTGAAGAATATGCTAAGCCTTGCGCAACCGCTGTACTTATTCTCACACCAGTAAAGCTGCCAGGCCCACGTCCAAATACAATGCCATCAAGCTCACTAAGCGTGATATCGGCTTCGCGTAAAATACGTTCAACTAAGGGAAGTATCTTTTGGCTATGCTGCTGTGGGCAAACCTCGAAGTGGCGAATAAACTTGCCTTCATAGTGCAATGCAATACTGAGTGCTTCGGTGGAGGCGTCTATGGCCAACAGGTTATTTTTCATTTTTATCAATATTCTCTAAAAATCGAATTGCCTTGTTTAAGTCTCTCGTGCGAGACATATCAGGCAAACTACTTAAAAACGTCTGGCCGTATTTTCTCGTAACTAAGCGATTATCGCAAATAATCAGTACACCTTTATCGTTAGCATCACGAATTAATCGCCCAACCCCTTGTTTCAGCGCGATAACAGCTTGGGGGAGTTGTATTGCATCAAAGGGTTCCAATCCACGCATTTCAGCGTCTCGCATGCGCGCTTGCAACAAAGGGTCATCTGGTGAAGCAAATGGTAGCTTATCAATGACGACACAACTCAAAGTGTCACCTCTCACATCCACGCCTTCCCAAAAAGAAGCTGTACCAAGTAGTACGGCGTTACCGTGCCGAATAAATTGCTCTAAAATTATCCGTTTCGATGCTTGACCCTGCATAAAAATGGGGTATTGCAGTGCCGTATTCAGCCCTTCGTACACTAAATGCATCGCGCGATAGCTGGTAAAGAGTAAAAATGTACGCCCTTTTGCAGCTTCAATCACCTGTTTTGCAAGCTTTACCAGCGCATGTGGCATTAAGTCGTCACGGGTTTCTGGCAAATAGCGTGGCAGGCAGAGTAAAGCCTGCTGCTTATAGTCAAATGGACTATCAACAATAAATTGTGAGGTCGGTTTGAGTCCTAAGCTACGACTAAAGTGCTCCAGGGAATTATCAACGGATAAGGTGGCGGAGGTAAATACAAAGCTTGCCTCAGTGGTTTTGACAATTTGTGCAAACTTACTTGATACATCAAGCGGCGTGATATGAATAGATAAAAAGCGTCTTGTGGTTTCGAACCAGTAACTAAATCCAGTTTGACTGGTATCAAAGGCACGTTCAAACTGATTTTTAAAGGTCATGACCTTTTCAAATGGGTGTTCTATTTTTTCGCTTCTATCCAGACAAAGCTTGAGCACTTTATAGAGAAAGTCTAAGTTAGCTATCACTCGATGCATCGCATCGCAAATCGGTTTATTCGCCAGCGCCTCACGCCAATCACCACGAGCACCATCGCCACCAAATACCAAACGCAAATCGGCGACACTAGTTTCCAATTTATTGAGCGTTTTGCCTAGTTGCAACATATCTGGAATATCAGAACGGTAGATCACCCTTAAATCGTTAATAAGCGCCTGCAAAGCTTTAGTGCTGATAGTCTCACCAAAGTAGTCACTGGCTATTTCTGGTAATTGATGTGCTTCATCGAAGATATAGCTATCTGCGGTTGGCATTAGCTCCGCAAAACCTAAATCTTTTACGGCCATATCGGCAAAAAATAAATGATGATTGATCACCACAACATCGGCATCGACAGCCTTCAATCTTGCCTTTCGGATATAACAGTCTTCATAGTCTGGGCACTCTTTCCCTAAACAGTTATCTGCAGTTGAGGTAACGTAGGGTAATACTTTTGCGTCTTCTTCGATACCCACACAGTCGGCTAAGTCTCCACTGTGTGTTTCAGAAGCGAACTTTGCAACCATGGCAAGTTGATGCATAACATCTGGGTCGTCGGTTGGCACATGGCTCAAATGCTGTGATAAACGATAAGGGCAAAGGTAATTGGCTCTACCCTTTAGCAAAGTGACTTTTTTCCCACTGCCAAGCACCTTTTTTAGGGTCGGCACGTCACGATGGAATAATTGCTCTTGCAAGGCCTTAGAGCCGGTTGAGACGATGACTTTACCTTTAGACTGAAAGGCAGGAATGAGATAGGCAAACGTTTTACCCGTCCCTGTTCCTGCTTCGGCGATGCATTGTCCACCATTTTGTATGGTTTCTTCTACCGCAATAGCCATATCAATTTGGGGCTGTCTTGGTTGATAGCCCGGGAAATGCTGGGCTAAAGGCCCCGTAGAAGAGAAAGTCGTAGATACAGCCAAAGTAATGTAGTTTACAAACAGACAGGTCGCGAAATTGTATGTGGCTAAGCATCAAATCGCAACCGCTGTTTGGCAATAACTGAGTGTTTACCTGTTAAGTTGTCGTTTAATCTTAATCATGCCTACCCCACAAATAGTGAAATACACGAGATACAAAGCGATGCGGTTAGGCCAAGTAGGCTCTGGTGAAGGCATTACAACACGCAAGTAATCGTTCAAAACCAGCATACCGACACCGACAATGATTGCTGTCAATTTAAAGTGGCGGTGATTGGCCGAAGAAATGGTAAACAAGGAAACTAGGAGCAGTACAAGGCTTAAGTAAAATGCTAAAACAGCCATGCTACCGGGCACAACACTGGGGGCTAACGCTAGCACAGACAGACCTACAACGAACCAACCTATGAGATTTTTTACTGATTTATACGACATGTTATTTCTCCTTAAATAAATGGTCGTTAATTTATGCAACTTTGTTTGATTTATTGAATACAAACAGAACTATCAAATGTATCGGTATCGAAACAGAACACGACGAGTGTATCGATAATGGCACGCAAAATACAGTAAGAGTAAAGCGATAACAGCCTACATCATATTGATTGTATGAATAAAAATATAAAAAGTAAAAGCTGGTATCAAAACTGCGAATTAAGCTTACGTTAGAAAACACACAATAGTGATAATGGACACACTAAAAAGGACACAACATGTTTATTAAATCGCTTATATATACCTTTTGCACGGTTATTATTTTGTATAGTGCTTTAACACAAGCACAGCAACCCAATCCTCAAATAACAATGCTTGAGTCTGCTTTTTATAATCGTCAGTATCAGCAAGTCACTAAAATGCTTAACACGCTAAAAGATAAAGAGCTTGATGCAGAAATAATGGCCGTGTCAGTTGCGGTTGCGCAAAATGATGGTAATAAAGAAATACTGTTAAACACCTTGATTAAGCGCCATATAGACAATGCAAAGGTGCATTTTACTGCTGGTAATTTATGGTATCAAATTAAACAACAGTCAAACCTTTTTAATAAACTTAGCTTAGTTGAGAAGTCTAACAAGCACTTTATAAGAGCTGCAGAATTGGCGCCAAATAATCCTGAGTACTTAGTATCTGCAGCGAAAGCATTAGCTATAGAAAGTGGCTTTTGGGATTTTGAAAAAAAAGCATCAAAAACGATAGTTGATAGACTAAAAGCAATGGATGACCGCTACTATAACTTGGCTTTTATGGACTACTTACAAAACACACAAAATGAAGAGTTAGCCCTAAAAACGGTAGCTTCTGTGGGTCAACATTATGCGCAAGATATCGTTTTGATCCATCGAGCTGCTAACTTATTGTGGACTTTTTCAGCGAAAGACGGAGCGCAGCGTTTATTTACTAACGGGTGCCTGATTGAGCATATTGCATTAAGCCAACTACCAACGTGGAGAGATGCTTGTGTTTCATCGGTTTATTTAGCGCTTCAGCAACACGGTGATAAGCGTAGGGCTGTTGATGCTATGGAACGCTTATTGGGAAAAGAGCGGGTACAGGATGAGCAGCATATAGAGTATTTAATGCTTCAGGCTGAGTTATACCGAGTACTGAAACAAAACAAAAAGGCTAGAAGTGCCTACCTTCAGGCATTGAATCTCACCAAAGTGCGTTCAACTGAGCGAGATATTCGCCGCGCTTTAGCTGAGCTAAACGATAAATAAACTAGGTTCGAAAGAGCGGATGATGGGCTTATTGGCGGATAGATAAGCTTTGGTATTGAGAGATGTTCAATAGGTTAGAGCCAGCATAATTATATCTACGCCCATGTATCTAGATTCTCACCCTTATGTTCTTCGTGAGATTTTTCCTCCTCATCCTCTTCATCTTCGCTTTCTTTAATTTTTTCATGCTCAGCAGCTTGGCGTTTAAGTTCGATCTCGGTTTTTAGATCTTTCTTAACTTTTTCAATCTTATAGTGCTGCACACCAGCCACATGAAATGCAGACTTATGAGTTACATCTAGCCGTACGATTGGGCCTAAAAAAGGTTTAAATGCATCCATCTGTTCCTCCACTAACCTACTGTTGGTCTTACTTATTATCGGCTGTTATAAGCTATTCTTTAATTTGCGTAAAAAAATGATTGCCAAGTAGAACAAAATTATGTTTATCTATAAATGAAATTTTTGAACAGCAGATATATTACAAAGGTAACATCATGCTAATGATACTGACAGCAATTCATCATCACCATCATCATACGGGATAACCTGTCAGTTATTTCGCTGGTGGGTTATTCCTTAAAGGAACCTCCGGCGAAGCAAAAAGTATAGTCAAAGTTTATTTCGCCCCGAGGTTCCGCCTCGGGGTTTTTCGTTTAAAGAATTAGGAAATAAATAATGAGCAACAGCAACCGTTTAAGAATCGCAATCCAAAAATCAGGCCGTCTTTCAAAGGATTGCCAAGCCCTACTCAAACAACTTGGTGTAAAACTAAACTTACGTGAACAACGTTTGATCGCCCACTCTACCAACATGCCTATTGATGTACTTAGAGTACGTGATGACGATATTCCGGGCCTTGTAATGGACGGCGTTTGTGATTTAGGCATTGTTGGCGAAAACGTGTTAGAAGAAGTTCAAGCTGAGCGTGTTCGCAACGAGCAGTTTGCTGAAGTCACTAAACTTTCAAAATTGGACTTTGGTTTTTGCCGCCTAGCGCTGGCGTGGCCACAAGAGCTAGGTCAACAGGAGAAAGCCTGGTTTAACGGCAAACGCATCGCAACCACCTACCCTGAGATTTTAAAGCAATATCTAAAACGTGAGAGCATCGATGCCAGTGTGGTCATGTTAACAGGCTCAGTAGAAGTTGCACCTCGAGCAGGCCTTGCTGACGCCATTTGTGACTTAGTATCAACCGGTGCAACGCTCGAAGCTAATGGTCTTATGCAAGGGGATACCATCTTAGAATCCAATGCTTGCCTCATTCAAAATGCAGCGTTGACTGACCAAAGTAAGCTTGCGCTGATCGATAAGCTAATGCCACGCCTTAAAGGGGTGAAACAAGCAAAAGAAAGTAAGTACATCATGATGCATGCACCAAAGAATAAGTTAGATGAAGTATGTGCATTACTTCCAGGCACAGGCCAACCAACTTTACTTGCACTTGCTGGCAGCGATGAATATGTTGCACTTCACATGGTCAGCTCTGAAACTCTATTTTGGGAGACGATGGAAGAGTTAAAAGCGCTTGGTGCTAACTCGATTCTCGTCATGCCAATTGAAAAGATGATGGAGTAACAGCATGTTTGATTGGCAGTTAGCCACCAGCGAGCAACGCATCGAATGCTTGAGCCGTCCTGCGGTCAAAGTGGGTGGCAAGGTAAAATCGGCAGTTGAAAAGATAATTGATAACGTCGCTCGCAACGGCGACACCGCGTTACTAAGTTATGCCGAGCAGTTTGACGCCCGTGTTAGCCCAAGAATACGGGTAATGGGGTCAGAGCTTATTGAAAGCGAATTTGCGTTAACACCTGAACTTAAAAGTGCTATTGACCAAGCGTATAGCAACATTAAAAAGTTTCACCAGTTGCAGTTACCACAAAGCAAGAAAATAGAGACTCAGCCAGGTGTGACCTGCGAGCTCAGATATCAAGCGATAGAAGCCGTGGGTTTATATGTGCCAGGTGGTAGCGCGCCACTACCTTCCTCTGTATTGATGCAAGGCGTGTGTGCGCAGCTAAGTGGTGCAAAAACAATCGTGTTGGCGACGCCGGTTAAAGGCGATAGCCAAATACATCCTGCGATTTTGTATGCGGCTAAATTGTGTGGCGTTACGGATGTGATTGAATGTGGTGGTGCAGGTGCAATTGCTGCCATGGCGCTAGGTACTAACAGCGTACCAAAAGTGAACAAAATTTTTGGTCCAGGCAATAGCTTTGTCACAATGGCAAAACAGCTGCTTTCTCAGTCAGTGCCGGGACTTGCGATTGATATGCCGGCTGGCCCTTCTGAGGTGTTAGTGATTGCAGATAAGGGCGCTAACCCAGAATTTATCGCCGCCGATCTACTTTCTCAAGCGGAGCATGGGGAAGACTCGCAAGTAATATTGTTAGCGTCTGACAGTCAACTTATCGAAGAAACTGAAGCTGCAATCGAGCGTCAACTAAGCAAGCTTAGTCGCGCCGATATTGCAAGAGCCGCGCTTAAAAACAGCACGCTGATTTTAGTTGAAAGCGTAGAGCAAGCATTTGAGATCTCAGCAGAGTATGGGCCAGAGCACCTTATCTTGCAGATAAGAGATGCGGAGCGTTTCCTGCCGCTAGTAAAAAACGCAGGCTCAGTGTTTGTAGGTGACTATACGCCAGAGTCAGCAGGTGACTATGCTTCTGGCACCAACCATGTGTTACCAACCTATGGTTATTCAAAAACCTACTCAAGTTTAAACCTGATGGATTTTTATAAGGCTTACACAGTACAAACCATCACAAAAGAAGGGCTACGTGGGTTAAGTACTGCGATTTTACCTTTGGCACAAGCTGAGGGCCTAGATGCACACGCGAACGCCGTTAAAGTGAGGCTGGAGAATAATAATGACTAATATTGCGCTACCAAATAACATTGAAAAACTTAAGGCCTACAGCTCTGCAAAGAGTGCAAAGTTGACTGGCACCACGTGGCTCAATGCCAATGAAAGTCCATACGCTCGTGTGCTTGAAATGTGCTTTGATAACTTAAACCGTTATCCAGATCCGCAGCCACAAGCGGTAATTGATGCCTATGCAGGCTACGCTAAGATCGAGCAAACAAATGTACTGATGACGCGTGGTGCCGATGAAGGCATTGAGTTATTAGTACGAACGTATTGTGAACCGGCCAAAGATAGCATTGCAATCTTTACCCCTACCTATGGTATGTACAAAGTAACGGCAGACACCCATAACATCGCGATTAACGAATTAAGCCAAGCGCAGCTTGCCAACGACGATGTAGGTTCGCTCATCAGTGCAATTGGTGACGCTAAATTGGTATTTGTGTGTAATCCAAATAACCCAACCGGCGCATTACAACCTGCCAGCAAAGTCGCAGCACTTGCTGATAAGCTTAAAGGCCGTGCAATCGTGGTCGTTGATGAAGCTTATATTGAGTTCTGTGAAGAAAAAACCTGTGTCGAGCTTATCAAAGAATTCTCAAATGTCGTTGTGCTGCGCACGCTATCTAAAGCGTTTGCACTGGCAGGACTGCGCGTTGGCTTTATGTTAGCGAGTGAAGCGCTATTGGCACCGGTGAGAAAAGTGATTGCGCCCTACCCTGTTTCTACGGTCGTAGCACAAATAGCAGCAACAGCGTTAACGTCAGACGCGATAACGCAGATGCGCCGGCAAGTCTCTATTTTGAACCTAGCAAAAAAGAAGCTTATACAATGGCTACAAGACAGCGAGTTCGCAAGCGCAATACTATGCGGCGAAGGCAACTTTGTTACTTTACAGCTAACCGACAAACAGTTTGTGGAGCAAGCGATGCGCCAAGGGTTAATCATGCGGCCATTTGTGCTGTTTGGCGAGGACAACTGGCTGCGGATCTCTATCGGCAACGAGCAGGAATTAAAACAAGTAGAAAACTGGCTAAAACAATGCCAAGTCACTGAGGAAGTATCATGAGCGCCCCCTATTTATTCATCGACCGCGATGGCACTATTATCGAAGAACCAATAACCGACAAACAAGTGGATAGTCTAGAAAAACTGGCACTTTTACCCAATGTGATCCCCGCGTTATTACAACTGCAGTCATTTGGCTACAAGCTAGTGATGGTATCTAACCAAGACGGCCTCGGTACAGATAGTTTCCCTCAAGCTGATTTTGATGCGCCTCAAGACAAAATGATGCAAATTCTAACAAGCCAAGGGATCCGTTTTGAGGAAGTTCTGATCTGTCCTCACTTTGACGAAGACAACTGCCAATGTCGCAAACCTAAAACAGGATTACTCACAGAACTGATGCGCTCAGGTAAAGTGAACCTTAGCAAATCATTTGTTATTGGCGATAGGCAAACCGATATTCAGCTTGCAAAAAACCTCTGCATTGAAGGTATTCTTTACGAAGATAACTGGCCTGCTATTGTGACGCAGTTAACCACCTTAAATCGCAGTGCACAAATTGCCAGAAATACCAAAGAAACACAGATTTCGGTAGCGATAAATCTGGACCAACAAGCCAATGGGGAGATTTCAACAGGGCTTGGTTTTTTCGACCACATGCTAGATCAGATCAGAACTCACGCTAACCTTGGCCTGAATATTCAGGCGAAAGGTGACTTACATATAGACGAGCACCATCTCGTAGAAGACATCGGGATTGCCCTTGGTCAGGCCTTTAAGACCGCGCTTGGCACAAAATCACAAATTGCACGTTATGGATTTGCGTTGCCGATGGACGAATGTAAAGCAGAATGTCAGTTGGATTTATCTGGACGCGCGTCTTTTGTACTTAATGCTGACTTTACACGAGATAAAGTTGGAGACTTGGATGTACAAATGGTTGAGCATTTCTTTAAGTCCTTTGCGGATAATGCGGCAGTGAGTTTAATTCTGAGCGTAAGCGAAGGTAATGCACACCATCAAGTTGAGGGGTTATTCAAAGCGTTCTCTCGTGCTATTCGTATGGCAATTGCAACGGATGCGTCACAGCAAATGGCAAGTTCTAAGGGGTGTTTATGATTGCAATCATTAATACCGGTTGTGCCAATATTAACTCAGTGCGCTTTGCATTTGAGCGCCTTGGCGTCACACCTGAAGTGATCACAACACCGGAGAAATTAGCCAGCTTTGAACGAGCAATTTTACCCGGCGTAGGCCACGCCAATGTGGCAATGAAGCGGTTAAATGAGCAAGGCTGGGCAGAGGCAATAGCTGACTATCAACGGCCTTTGATGGGTATCTGTTTAGGGATGCAGCTTCTTTGTGAATCGACTGAAGAAGGTGATATTCCGTGCTTAGGCCGCATTCCGGGTAAGGTTGAGTTATTGGAGACCAATGAGTTAACTGCACCGCATATGGGCTGGAATAATCTCCGTGTGGCGAAGCCTCATGCGCTCACTACTGGGCTCAATGAACAAGACCAAGTGTACTTTGTACACAGTTTTGCGCATACCATCAATCAATCTACACTGGTTTCGGGTGAGTACGGTCAGGCGTTTTCTGCGATTGTTGCAAACGACAATTATGCCGGCATGCAATTTCACCCAGAGCGCAGCGGCAAGGTTGGCGCGCAGCTTTTACAAAACTTTATTAATTGGCAGCTATAAAAAGGACGAACAATGATTATTCCCGCTTTAGATGTATTAGAGAACAATATTGTTCGTTTGTATCAAGGCAAGTATGAAACCGCACAATTTTACCCATTTGATTTAGCTGAGCGTTTACTTGAATATCAAAACGCAGGCGCAGCTAAGCTACATTTAGTGGATTTAGAAGGCGCTCGTGATCCGAGTAAAAAGCAATGGCGCACTATCCAAGCGGCGACTAAGGCTTTATCTGTTCCCTTTCAGGTAGGCGGTGGTATTCGCAGTATTGAAGACGTAAAGCAGTGGTTAGATGCCGGAGCTGCTCAAGTGGTGATAGGCTCAATGGCAGTAGATAAACAGCTAGAAGTTGCTGCATGGATTAAAGCATGTGGTGCCGATAAATTTGTGATAGCACTTGATGTGAACAAAACCGAAAGCGGCTGGTCTCCTGCTACTCATGGCTGGCTAAATGATGCGAAAAGCGATTTATTCGAGCTATTAGATTTTTATGTTGAGCAAGGTGTGAGCGATTTTTTATGCACAGATATCAGTAAGGACGGCACGATGACAGGTCCATCATTTGCCTTATATGAAGACATCACTAAACATAACAGTGCAATTAAAGTACAAGCGTCAGGAGGCGTGAGCTCGCTTGATGATATTGCTCGACTTGCAAAGCAACAAGTAGGTGGAGTGATACTTGGCAAATCGCTACTTGAAGGTGTATTTAACGTTGAGGAGGCTCTATCATGCTATCAAAACGCATAATTCCTTGTTTAGACGTAAAAGACGGTCAGGTGGTCAAAGGTGTTAAATTCCAAGGCCATGAAGTAGTGGGGGATATTCTTGATCTCGCCCAGCGTTATAGCGAGGCAGGTGCTGATGAACTGGTGTTTTATGAGATCAGTGCTAGCGTCGAAAAGCGTCTGTTAGACGTAAATTGGGTCGCGGAGATTGCCAGGCATATCGATATTCCATTTTGTGTAGCTGGTGGGATTAAATCGGTGGCCGATGCTGCTCGAGTGCTTGAGCAAGGCGCGGATAAGATCTCCATTAATAGCCCTGCGATTGCAAGGCCTGAACTTATTAAAGAGTTACATGACGAATTTGGCAAGCAATGCGTGGTTGTAGGCGTAGATAGCTTTTATGACCAGCAAACTCAAGAGTATTTAGTTTATCAGTTAACTGGCGATCCGAATGCGGCAAGCCGTACTCGATACAAAACGCAAGAATGGGTCAAACGAGTTCAAGATCTTGGAGCCGGAGAGATTGTACTTAATTGTATGAACCAAGATGGCGTGCGTAATGGTTATGATATAGAGCAGCTCTGTGCGATTAGAGCGCTGTGTAAAGTGCCACTTATCTCCTCTGGCGGCGCGGGCAGCATGCAAGACTTTGTTGATGTTTTTAAACAAACAGATGTAGATGGTGCTTTGGCTGCAAGTGTGTTCCATAAAGGTGTGATTGAAATTCCAAAGCTCAAGCAGTTCTTAATAAATAATAATGTGGCGGCACGACAATGATTATTAATAAACAAAATATTGCTGAAGTAGATTTTGATAAATCAGCACTGATCCCCGCTATCGTACAAGATGTTTTAACCGGGGTAGTGTTGATGCAGGGCTTTATGAACAGAGAAGCCCTTGAAGTGACATTAGAAAAGCAACTCGTTACTTTTTATTCGCGTTCAAAATCGCGTCTTTGGACCAAAGGTGAAACCTCAAACAATGTTTTGACCTTGGTGGAGGTGCATACCGATTGTGATAAAGATAGTCTGCTGATCTACGCAAAACCGCAAGGTCCAACTTGCCACCTTGGCAGCGAAAGCTGCTTTGCGGACACCATGCCGGAGCTTGCATTTTTAGGAAAGCTTGAGCGAGTGATAGCCCAGAGAAAAAATGCATCCCCTGAAAGCAGTTATACCGCCTCTTTATTCGCTAAAGACTTAAGCCGTAGTTGTCAAAAAGTGGGAGAAGAAGGTGTTGAAGTGGCGCTGGCGGCGATGAAAAACGACAACGAAGAGTTACTCAATGAGTCCGCAGACTTACTGTATCACCTTATTGTGTTACTTCAGAGGCAGGGCCTTACACTCAGTGACGTGGTCAATACGCTCAAAGATAGGCATAAGTAATTTGCACTTTGGGTAAGTAATCATTTCGTCTACCCCCACTTTGGCTTGTTCCAGACATCGTGCCGTAACAAGCCAGCTTACTACAATCGGGATAAATCTGTAATTAGATCAACTCCCGTTCATATAAATAAGGTAAACTTCTCATAGTCTTACAACTATGCAGTGGCAAAATATTAGTCTAACTTTAATGGTGCTATTGCGAACAGTATGGAACGGTTTATGAAAACAAGATTACTTGGTCTAATGCTGGCAGGGTTGACAGCTGCCGGATGTTCAACATTGACCCCTGAGCAACAAGAAAAGCTCGACGATATGTCTAATTGCGAGAAACTTAATGCACTTCTAAGTGCATCATCCAGTGGGTTTTCTGCGCTTAAAGGCGCTGAAGTCGGCGCAAAGTTAATCAACTCTTGGCAGGCCAAGGCACACCTAGTTGGCAATAAATGCCAAATCATAGAAAGCGCTTCTGGAAAATCTAAATATACCTGTTCTGAGCTGTTCAAGGAGTATGAAAACGCGGTAAAAATCCATAACTATGCGCAGAGTCTCGCAAAGCAATGTTTAGATCACTCTTGGGTTGGTGATAGCCAAAAGAGTGGCCAGCTAATGCGTACGCAAATTATGTCACCGAGCTCTACTAGCAAAATTGCAATTGAACTAGGCAAAGGCCTCGACAAAGTCACGCCATGGATCGTTACGTTTAATGTGACTGAAAAATAAGATGTGAAATACGGAGAAGCGTTGTGCTTCTCCTACCCTGTCCCCCTAAGCATTCCTCCTTTGCAATCCACTTCACTTTGTCTGTTTGAGCGTTAATAAATTTTTAATTGTTGCTTTACTCGATTCTAATGCCGCTTCGCGTGGCGTCTTTTATATAAAAATAGTGAATAGTAATTGTGGTGTAACGCGATAAAAATTTAGAAAAAATAAGCAGTATATATTTTGAGCAGAGTTGGGATCTGCAACAGTCTATATTTAATTGATGCTGATTATGCATTTCTTTGGTTTTGATGTGTTAATAAAAAGCTTGTTTATTAAAAAAAAGTAGCATTTAATTCAGCTGCTATTTTTGTTGTTAGCGCTAAATTAACTACTATTTTTAAAGGAATTAAGATGAACACATTGATAAAGTTGTCTGCTCTATCCCTCTTTATTGCTATGCTTTGCACCCCTGCTTCGGCTAATGAGCAAGCTAAGCCATTTGAATATACAGTAAATGGCAGTGTATATGAGATCCCCGCTTCTCAAGCTAAGAATTTAGATGAGATAATTGCGCTAATAGAAACTAATAACGATGTTTCAGGTTATGACGTTACTGAGACTAAGTTAGCAAAAACTGAGCGCACAGAAATTGCCAGTGATTTTTCAACGCTAGCTGGTGGTAACTTACGTGTTTATAGTGAACTCAATACGGGGTATTTAAATGATTTTGACCAAGCATTTACTTACACTTGTCCAAGTAATATGTTTATTAAATCAATTTCAAGCTACCATCAAGATAAACAAGAAGACAGACGTTTTAGCTTAGTCTGTGCAAAATTTACAACGGATAGCGGTAGTCGCATTTATCGTAAAACGACAAAGTGGAGCGGTTACGTAAATTCATATGATCAAGCGTTTAACTTTGTTTGTCCTAATGGTCAATTCTTTGTCGGAATATCAAGTCGTCACGATAATGGCACAGAAGACCGTTTGTTTAACTTTAATTGCGCATCTATGGCAACCTCTAGCACAGGCGCTGCACTATTCGCTGAATCATGTATTACAACACAATACACAGGTTACGACCAACCTTGGACATTAGGTGGTAATGGTGCAATCATCGGTATGTCAAGTCGCCATGATAACCGAACGGAAGACCGTCAGACTGCAGTGAGTTATTGCTCAGCTGCGAGTGATTGGTAATACTTTCTTATAGAGTAGGGTTGATACCCTACTCTATGTCAGAATTTGGTCATTTCATTGTCATACAAAAGTCGCACACTCTAAATGTAATTAGTTAGCGGATTTAAGACTTATTGTGACCAAACCGAATATTTTTCTCATCAATTTAGATTCTTGTACTGATAGACTCAAGGAGTCTACTTTCCAGTTTGATAAGTTCTCACTACCCTTTGAAAGAATAAGTGCCATAAAAGGTGTAGAGCTGAGCGCAGACGTTTTAGATACGAGCTATTGTAAGTTAAAAAACGCTAAGCAATACTTCCGGCCTTTAACATTAGGTGAGATAGGCTGTTATTTAAGTCATATAAAAGTACTGAGCAAAATTGTTGACTTAGAACTGCCCTATGCTTTTATTTTTGAAGATGATTTTCAACTCCACGACGACTTAGCACAGATAGACCAACTGATCGCTTCATTGCCATTTGATTGGGATATGATCAAGCTATTTCAATCTCAGAAGAACAAACGCACTCCGATTGCAAGCTTCGAGCTAAATAAATCGTTATCGTTATTTATGCAAAATAAAGTACCTGCCGGAACCGTTGCCCAGCTTGTAAGTCTTAAGGGGGCAAAGAAAATATTATCCAAATCAATTCCTTTCGGCAGACCGATTGATATTGATTATCAACATTTTTGGGAAAAAGATCTGAGTGTTTTTGTAATGAGTCCTTGTCCTGTTAGCCATGGTGAAAAGTTTGCGAGTACCATAGATAGAGCACCAAGTGCTACAGGAGTAAAGCGGTATTTTTGGCGTAAGCAGTTGCTACAGATAAATAAGTTTATAAAAAACAAGTTTTATCGCGGACTGGTTCTCAAACGCTATCAGCAACACTTCTAGTTATATGGTGCGAAAGCCGCTGTACGCCTTTTGAACAATAGGTTTTATACTTGTACGTAATAGAGAAAAATTCGTGTTAAAAGTGTAATTTATGGGAAGACTTCTGAAAAAGATGTGCTAGTATCTAAGATTATTGCAATAAGTTTAACTTTTTGCTTAAACCATTAATAATAACAACGTTGAGGGAGCACAGACGTGTCTATAGAAATCAACTTTGAACTCTCTGATTCAGATCTTGAACACTTCCGTGGAATGATGAAAGCTGCTATTGAGAAAAGTGGCGATGTAAGTGATGCCGAAATCATTGCTAAAGCGCGTGATTTAGTGGCAACGATGGAAAAATCCAACCTTCCTGAATTTGTAAGCACTCGTCTAATTTCGTTACAAACGCTAATTGACGCAGTGTTAGATGAAGAATGGCAAATGCCTGAAGATGAAAAGCGCGAGATCATGGCTTCTCTTGCTTACTTCAGTGAGCCAGAAGACATCGTTCCAGATCATATCCCAGTATTGGGCTATGTCGATGATGCGATTATGATAGAGCTTGTGTTACAAGAGCTGTCGCTAGATTTAAAAGCATACCGTGAATTCTGTGGTTTTAGAGCTACTGAAGAAGCAAGACGTGGTGATAACGCTAAGGTCGATCGTGAAAGCTGGCTTGCGGGTACACGTTCTCAGATCCGCTCTTCTATGCGTAGAAGTCGTTCTAAAAACCGCTCACGCTTCTTCTCTCGCATTATGTAAGTTAAGTTGCCCTAAGTTAAGCTGATTGTGATTAATCTTAGGACTGTGAAACAAAAAGGGCTGATAGTTATCAGCCCTTTTTGATTGCGCATTATTTTATTTCATTTGGGTGAGAAACCCCCATCCAAGCTCTATAAAGTAGCGCTTGCTCGCTTGATGGGTTAGGCGTGAATGTTATCTTTTTAGGCTTATCATGGTCGCGGTTAAGCTTGATTTTCGCACTCATCAACTTATCTCGACGGATAAAATCTACCGCGATTGTTTGACCTGGCTCGAAGTTTTCTAAGCTCGCTTTTAAGTCTTTACGAACATGGTGCTTATCAAATGCAACGATAAGGTCGCCTGCTGTTAGCCCCGCTTGCCATGCATTTCCTTCTCGAGCTACATGGGTCAGCTCCAGTAATTCCCCCTTTTGTCTTGCCATACCATCTAAGCCTGCAATCACTTTTGCCGACTCTGGATAATCATAAACAAGCCCTACTTTGTCGAATAACTTGTCAAAATCTATATTCGCTGGCGTATCAACATATTCATTCCACCAAGTATTGTAGTCTTGACCGGTAAGCGCTTTTAGGATGTTTTTAACATCTTCACTGGTGAAGCTATTTGGCAGTTTATGCTGTTGGTAAAGTGCTTTATGAACGTCGCGGTAGCTAATTTTTCCTTTTGACTTTTCGAGTAAGTCGATATCAAGTGCCATGGACACCAACGCGCCTTCTGAATAGATATTGGTGCTGTAATTCATCCCATGATCGCCACCTTGATTGATCCATTTATCAAAGCTCGTTGCTGCAACCGACTGAACATGACGACCAGGAGTTTTCAAATGACGATTAACACGCTTAGTCAGCATTTTAAGATATTCGTCATTGGTGGTGATCCCTGCACTTAGCAGCAAATAATCCTCAAAGTAGCTTGTTGAGCCTTCTGCTAGCCATAATAAATCCGTGTAATTTGGTGCGACGTAATCATAAGGAACCATGCCCGCTGGGCGATAGTTTTTAACATTCCACGTGTGGATGAATTCATGTGCTGCTGTAGAGATAAAACCAATGTAGTCATCTCTTTCTTTAAAACTGTCTCTATGTCTTTGAATAATCGTCGAGTTTAAGTGCTCTGTTGCCCCTCGTGCACCACTGGTTGCATGCACCATAAAGACATATCGGTCATAAGGATAGTCGTGCCAAATGAGCGTGCCGGTTTGAACGAGTTTTTTAAGATCAGCGAGCATTTGGTCAACGTCATAGTTGCCCTCGCCCCAAATAACTAATTCATATTTGCGGCTATCTACCTCAAATTTATGCAGCTGATTAATACCAGTTTCAATAGGGGAATCTAACAAAATGTCGTAGCTATCGGCTTTGAAGCTGTGTTTTGAATCGGCAAAGTCCATACCAGAGACAGAGCGCCAGCCTTTAGGTACATTGAGCTCAACAGAAACAGGCTCAGATCTAAAAGAGTCACTAAACATCAAAAAGCCTGAGGCGTCGATAAACGCATGGGTGTCGTCAATGTGCCTGGAACGAAGACCCAACTCATTGGCATAAACCTGATATCTAACCGTCAGTTCGGTAGGTTCGCTAAGGTGTACGCGCCATGTGTTTTTATCAATTTTTTCCCATTTTTGTGCTTGCCCGCTTTGAGATTTTGCGTCAAAAAAGCGTACGCCGTTGGCTAAATCCAATATTTCGTAGCGACCTGTACGCCAATCTGGAAGTTGCACATCAATGCTTGATTGTGAGGATTTTGGAAACTTAACTTCTACTTCTGCAAGGTGATGCTGTGGTTGTGTAATTGAAATACGGTAGTCGACGTCAGCATAAACACTAAATGTTGCTGCACATGCTAAGGCTATTAGACTTTTCTTCATTATTTTTGTATTGGTAATTCGAGATAAAATCAATCTACCAAATCAGCGACTTACACGCTAAGTAATATCGATGAGTAAACAGCAAACTCCGATACTTTACCTCGTTAAATTTCTGCGCATAACAGCTTAATTTGTTGTAGACTTAGTAACTAAGAGATTATTTTATGATTGGAAATCTGTGACTGATAATGCCGTGATGCTCGAGCAGAAATTAAAGCAAGCCATAGAGGCTAGAAAAACGCTTGAGGATGCAAGAAAACAACAAGTAGAACTCCTTACTCAGTTTGCTGCAAAGTTATCCTTAGCCTGCAAAGGGCAAGATGTTTCACTTGATAATCAGTTAGCTAAATTTCGTCTTGCACTTAATAAAGGCGTCGATTTTGAGCTGCTTGTGCCTTTTATTGACGGAATTTCCGAGCCGCTAAAGTCACAAGAAGTGACCAATTCAAATAATCAAAAAGCGTTGCAAACAGCAATTCAGCAAAGCGGAAAGTTACTGCAGAAGCTCAAGGGATTACCAGATGAGTCGCGCAGAAAGTTGCGTCACTTATTGGATGTAGAACTTGAAGATATCAACTCTACTAATGCTTATATCCCCGCGTTGGAGTCTTTGGTTTCTATCTACCATACGGTTTTACAATCAAAAGTAGAAATTACTGAAGAAACATATCATAGCCACCACCCTGAATTAGCTGCTGAGCTTCAAGCTTTGATCAACGAGTTAATTTTCGAAGATGAAGTTATAGAAAAGGTTAAAGATATACGTGCAAGCGTTGCTGAAAACAACAGTTTAGATAATTTATATTCAGCAGCGACAGAAATCATTAAAATTATTGCGCAAACGATTGCCAAAGAGCGCCAATCCGCACAAGGTTTTTTGGTTTCACTGAATCAAACACTGGAAGAGCTACATCGCTCTATTGTTGAAACAACGGCGCGTTCAAAATCAACATCTAAAGAACTACAGTCGTTAAACAATAAAATAGAATTAAAAATTCAAAACTTAAATCAGCAAACCCAAAACGCCAGCTCAATAACTGAGCTTAAAGCCTTGGTCGACAATGAGTTGAAACTACTGAGTGCAGATTTGATAGAGCGTGAAAAGCTTGAAAAAAATGAGCGAGAGGCGCTGCTTGACTCGTTTGATGCAATTAACAATCGTATTAACACCTTAGAGTCTAAAGTTTCAAATTATAAAAAGCGACTCAGCGAACAAAAGTTCAAAAGCCTATTGGATAGCTTAACTAAGTTACCAAATAGAGCGGCTTTTGATGAGCGTCTAACCCATGAAATGCACCTATTTGAGATAAACGATTCAGATGTGACGCTGGTTGTTATCGACGTCGATCACTTTAAATCTATCAACGACCGTTATGGACATAGTGCGGGCGACAAAACCTTGCAAGTGATCGCACGGGCCCTTAAAAAGTCTATTAGGAAAAGCGATTTTATCGCACGCTACGGCGGCGAGGAATTTGTCTTACTAATGCCGGGCATGCCGTTGATTCATGCGCAAAAACCGCTTGAAAAAGTAAGGCAAGTCATTAAATCTATACCATTCAAATTTAAAGAAAAAGAAGTTGAAATTACGATTTCTCTCGGCGCTACTCAGTTTGTCAAAGGGGATACTGCCCTGAGCGCCTTTGACCGAGCTGATGCAGCGCTTTATGAAGCGAAAAATAGCGGGCGAGATAGATTGTGTTTTAAGTAAATAAAGTTAACTTGGGTAAAGGCTGAGTGGCGAGACATTATACTCGTCCCCGCTTTGCTTAGTTATACCAATTCGCTGCGCATTACAAACAAGGAGTAAGCCTATGCAAGTAGAGCTAAACCCAACTGGGGTTCTTAACTTATTATCAAGATTGGAAGTAGATTTACTTCAGCAGTCAACCACAAGTGAGAGATATAGGCTTTTTAGAAATTGTGCATTAGCGGTGTTAAACGTTGGTAGTCATACCGATTCCAGCTCTGAGATCTACGATAAGTACGAAGACTTTGATATTCAGCTACTCGCGCGCGAGCGAGGAATTAAAATAGCGTTAAGCAATCCCCCCGAGTCAGCTTTTGTCGATGGTCAAATAATTACTGGTATTCATGAGCACATATTTTCGGTGATCCGCGACATACTTTTTATTTGTCAAAAATATCATGGTGAAAATAAATCACCGGTAGAAATCACTCATATGGTTTTTGACATGCTGCGTAACGCCGATGCGCTTCAAGTGAACAAAGACCCTAACATGATTGTCTGTTGGGGTGGTCATTCAATCAATGAAGTTGAATACAAATATACTAAGGAAGTGGGTTATCAACTCGGTCTTCGTGGCCTAAACATTTGCACAGGTTGTGGACCGGGAGCAATGAAAGGCCCGATGAAGGGAGCAACAATTGGTCATGCTAAACAACGGATCTCGAATAACCGTTATTTAGGCCTTACCGAACCCAGTATTATTGCCGCTGAGCCGCCTAACCCTATTGTTAATGAATTAGTAATTTTGCCAGATATCGAAAAGCGTCTTGAAGCGTTTGTACGTATTGCACATGGCATCATTATTTTCCCAGGCGGTGCAGGAACAGCAGAAGAGCTGCTTTATTTACTTGGTATTTTGTTACACCCAGAAAACGAAAAGCAATGCTTACCTGTGATTTTAACTGGCCCTAAAGAGTCAGCTGCATACTTTGAAGAACTGAGTGCCTTTGTTGAAAAAACACTCGGAAAAGAAGCCTTGTCTAAGTTCGAGATTATCGTAGACAATCCAGAATTGGTGGCCAAGAAGCTCAAACAATCGATGGCAACGGTGCGCGAGTATCGTAAGTCTGAAGGTGATGCCTATTACTTTAATTGGACGCTAAAGATTGAAAATGATTTTCAGCATCCATTTGCACCCACGCATGAAAATATGTCGGGTTTAGACTTACACCTAGAACAACCAAAACAGTTACTGGCTGCTAACTTAAGGCGTGCTTTTTCAGGTATTGTTGCTGGTAACGTGAAAGATGAAGGTATCACTGCAATTAAACAGCATGGTCCGTATGAATTAAGTGGTGATAAATCACTGATGACTGATATGGATAAGCTGCTAGGTGCATTTGTTAATCAGGGGCGAATGAAGCTACCTGGAAGCAAGTACATACCGTGTTATAAAATTAAAGCTTAGAGTGAATGAATAATTTGTTGTTAATAGATGCGCTTAACCTTATCAGGCGCATCTATGCTGTTAACGAACCAAAAGGTAGTAAAGAACAAGAGGCCCATATAAAGGCCTCTTGTCTTCGTGTAGAGCAAGCTACTCGTAGTTTGTTACGTAAAGTGGGGGCGACACACGCAGTTGCGGTATTTGACGGTGATAGAAGTTGGCGTTATCACTTCTACCCAAAATACAAAATAAGCCGTCAACCAATGCCCGAATTCCTAAATCAGAACCTCGATAAGTTTTCAGAAGCGTTCGCAAGTGTTGGTGTTAAATCATTTAATCCCGAACATGATGAAGCTGACGATGTCATAGCGACTCTTGCCTGTAAAGCGGCTGCCGCAAATGTTAACTGTACGATAGTATCGACTGATAAAGGGTTCTTACCCTTGATCAATGATGCTATCTCTGTGTACGACTATTTCAAAAAGTCGATAATTTCGCTTGAAGATATAAAAAGTCGATTTTCTGTCACGCAAAGCAAGCTCGAAATGTTTTGGGCTCTAAGTGGTGACAAGACAAACGATATCCCTAGTGTTGCTGGAGTTGGTGTTAAGACGGCGCAAGAGCTACTCGCAAAGCATGATGACTTTGAAAGTATGCTAAAAGACGAGACAGTGAAGCCTGCTGCAAAAGCAAAATTAGAGGCCGGAGCAAGCGACTATGTTACAAGCCTTGCGCTAGTGACACTAAGAAGAGATATTGAAATTGGCTTTAGTTTGAAGGATATTCGACTGGTTTGAATGGCCTTTTGATTTGCAATGTATTACATCGTCGCTAAGCGCTAGGCGAATGTAGATGACTTTGATATATTGCATACAAGCGTATCTCAGTTTTTGCAGATACAAGGTCCGTTTTACCCATTCTTTATTGAGCAGTTAGATGATTAGGAAAATACTACAGTACATATTTCTTGGCCTTGCGGTTTACGTTACTGTAGTGTTTCTCGTGATCAATTATTATAAAGATGACCCGCAAGCGATGATTTGGCAGGACCGAGAAGCGTTTAACAATCGTTTCATTCGTAATCTTAGCCTTGAAAAGCCGACTGAGTTAGACACGGTATTGGATACCTTGGGTAGCCCAGATCTAACGTATGTAAAGAAGAAACAAGATAATACGATTGTACAAATTGTGTTTTATCGCACTCAGCTTGTAAAACCAGATGGAATTACTACAGAAGATGAATGCACCGGATTATTGTTTGAAAATGGCATATTAAAGCTTTGGGGACCTGGTGCAAGGGTCACATTTGATAAAGTGTCATACCAATTAGATTAATTTTCCAACCAATTTGAAGGGTAAAATACCATATTAGCTTCGTTAACAACGCCTCATGTAGAACAACTAAATAGCAACGTTTTTACCTTGCTAAGAAAGCTATTTTACCGTTTAAAAATAGACCGTTTACTTAATAAAATTGGTAAAGATAGATGGATGCAAGGATAGTTACTAGTAAAACGCTGTTCGCGATAGCCCAAGGTACACACAAAGTATTACGTCTTTATTATCACAAAGAAAAGTGGTCTTCTATCTATCCTACCCTAGTTAAACTTGCGCAGCTTTATATGGACTGTTATGAGTCCTCGCCTAGTAGCATGCATGGACAGCTTGGACTGTATTCACAAAACTTGGGCTACAACACGAATCTGGTCATGAATCAAAATGTGTTGGTTTGTATGGCTTGTCATTACTTAAAGTTTTCTCGTGCAGTAACTGAAGAGCTATTGCTTGCAAGCTTTGCTGACTATTTATGTGTAGCGAGAGAAAGCGATCAACTCGCAGCAGGGAAAAAGTTAGACGCACAGCAAGATAAGCTTTGGAAAGTTCGACATCAATTGGCCGTACAAATACTGAGTGATGGACAAACACCTAACTTGCAATGTTTGCGAATTTTATCTCGCCTTTCAAACTACGACAGCAAGCTCGTGGCCTCTACCCATCAGCGTTTTAATGACCATGCTTCTTTGATTGTTGCAATTGCTCACCGATTAGCAAGCTTAATAACGCCAACACACAAGCAAAATTGCGTAGCTTTAGACAAAGCGATTAAGCTTCTTTATAGCAAACTCAGTTATGCTTTTGCATTAAAAGTACTGAGTGCAATTGCAGGGGCATTTGTTAAACATCCCGCGGGATTGCTTTGTGAGATTAAAGGCGAAGTGGGCTTTTTGGTGATACAAAGCAAAAGTGAAAAAATAATTGCTGTTGTGGAACAAGGGCAAACCAAAAAGCTGGCGAAGGCCAATCGTAAGTTCCAGTTTCACTGTGGTTTAACTGCAACGACAGATGCGAAGCTACTTTACAATATTTGGGACCGAGCTGCTGAGCCAGCATTACTTCCATTCGGTTCTGAACACTTACATCTACTAGAAACAGTAAAAGCCTTATCTCACAGTCAATTTCAAAGTATTCGTGCACTTGAAAAGCTTATTTGCGAGTTCGATTCAGTGTCAAGTGCATTGCAGATCGCAGCAAAGCAGTATAACCGTGAAAATCTAAAAGCCGCATCGGTTAGACACTCTCTCGCCATGGTAGGACTTGATGCTGCTGGATTACTGGCGCAGCGAGTGTTGCTTGAGCAGATCATAGCAAACCATAAGCTTCCTTTCACAGAAGATATCGTGCATAAATATGGCGTAATTAGTCAAATTATCGCGTTATATGTTGGTGAAAGTTATGGTGAACAATTTGAGCGTTTATTGTCGCCATTTGCAGCGGTTATTGTATTTTTAGTGACTAAACAAGGGGTGGAGATCCAACATGCCACGGCACTCCATTCTCGTGAGTATTCAGAAGAACTAGTATCAATTGCTAACCTATTTGGGATCCGCGCGATAGCAAAAGATAAATACTTAGACTTTAATCAGCAGTACTTTGATAAAAGCATTCTTCATAAGGCAATGCTAGATAGCGAGACGTTAAAAAAGTCTCAGACCAATGCGCAGTGTAAACTGTTCATTTTTATTAAACTGATTACACTTAAAGTGATATCACCCACTTTTGTGTTAACTGCATGGCAAAAACAATTAGTCGATGACGTACTAGCTGAAAGTCGTTTTGTTACCGCACAAAAGTTTGATTTAGCGCTACTAGAGGCCGGATTTTACTCATCTATTGCCTGATATTTATTCTATAAATACTATCAATAACAAGCATAAATCATATGTATGTCATTTTTTCATTCCATACTGGAATAAGACCTAATTAATTGCTATAAAACGCGGCTTAAACAAGCGAACGTACACCTTTGTTAATTTCTACTAAACTTAGTCTGCAATTCTTCTCGGGTGTATTCCAACTTTTGATAAAGGAAAAAACATGGCACAGCAAACCATCACAGTTATCCGTGGCGACGGCATTGGCCCTAGCATCATCGATTCAGCTATCGAGATCTTAAAAGCCGTAGGTTGCGACTATGAATACGAATACGTAGACGCAGGTTTGGCTGCTTTAGAAAAAACAGGTGAATTACTTCCAGCAGCAACGCTAGAAGCAATTGAGCGTAACAAAATCACGCTAAAGGGCCCACTAACTACACCTGTTGGCGAAGGTTTCACTTCAATCAACGTGACATTGCGTAAGCATTTTGGCCTTTACGCAAACGTTCGTCCAGTTAAGTCATTTGAAGGTACTAAAGCACGTTACGACGATATTGATATCATTACAGTACGTGAAAACACGCAAGGTATGTACTCAGGTCTTGGTCAAGTTGTTTCTGAAGATGGTAACGAAGCGGAAGCAATGTCAAAGATCACTCGCGAAGGTGCTGAAAAGATCGTAACTTTCGCTTATGAGTTGGCACAGCGTGAAGGTCGTAAGAAAGTAACTGCGGTTCACAAAGCGAACATCCTAAAATCAACTTCAGGTCTATTCCTTAAAGTTGCTCGTGAAGTTGGTGAGCGTTACCCTGAAATTGAATCAGCAGAAATGATCGTTGATGCTACTTGTATGAAACTAGTAATGACACCTGAAGAGTTTGATGTGATCGTAACAACAAACCTATTCGGTGACATCCTTTCTGATCTTTGTGCGGGTCTTGTTGGTGGTCTTGGTATGGCTCCAGGTGCAAACATTGGTACTGACGCTGCAATCTTTGAAGCGGTTCACGGTAGCGCACCAGATATCGCAGGCAAAAATCTTGCAAACCCAACTTCTGTTATTCTAGCTTCAATTCAAATGCTTGAGTACTTAGGCGAAGCTGATAAAGCGGAAAAAATCCGCAGTGCAGTAGCTGACGTTATCAAGAGCGGTGACCGTACAACGCGCGATCTTGGTGGTAGCCACGGCACTACCGATTTCACACAGGCGGTAATTGAGCGTCTTTAATTCTTAACGCTTAATTTAATCCTTGGGTGGTGCGTTAGCACCACCTTCTTCTTAATCCCACTAGCATACCACCAATTAACGCAAACCATCCGATACTGCCTCCAGACGATCCGCTATCACCAGAGTCCGTCGGCGTTGTTGTTGGTGCTGTTACTGTGATCTCTACAGTGCCTTTCGCGCTTTGATCTGCGCCATCCGATAGCGTTAACACGACATTATATGTACCCGCTTGAGCGTAACTATGCGTTGTAGTTAAACCTGAACCTTGCGTGCCATCACCGAAATCCCAGTTAGCTTGATAGTTACCATCACCACCAGCAGCAGTTGCTACAAAGCTTGCCTGTAGGTTAGATGTGGTCGCTGTGGCTTCAATGCTAAGTGGTACTACGACTGTCACTGAAGTTGATTTAGTTACCGCCTCACCTTCGGTATCTTTCACATTAAGCGTTACTGTGTATGTGCCGCTTAGTTCATAGATATGTTCAACTGAGTTTGATGTTGCTGTTGTCCCATCACCAAAGTTCCACTCAAGCGCATAAGGCGCTTTGCCGCCGATTATTTCGACATTGAAGACAAAGCCTTGCCCTACTGCGGTCGCTTTGATATCACCGACTGCAAGTGGGATAGGCTCGACGTTGCCAACGCTGACATTTGAACTCAACGCTGAACTGCTCCCGTCTGCTTTGGTTCGTGTGAACATTACCGTATAGTTGCCGAAATCTTGATAGCTGTGAACAGGTGAAAGCGCGTTACTCGTTTGACCATCACCAAAGTTCCACAAAAAGCTATCTGATTCGGTTAATGCTAAGCCTTTCACATTAAACTTAACGGTATTTTGTGATTGTACTTGAGTGATTTTAGGGTCGCTGAGATAAATTACACCGACTTGCGCACTGCTTGCATCTTCTTCTATGGTATTCAATCTTAGTTGAACACCAAAACCTGGCAAACTAACACCTGACTCCTTTTGGATGGAGAAGGTGTAATCCTGAGTATCATCAAACGTACTGATTGGCGTTAGATGTTGGTCGCCAAGACCTGCTTTTTGAGTATCTAAACGCAGTGTTGCATCTTTGACCTGAATTATACTCGTTGCGGGTGTTGTGCCGTCGGCTTTAAAGATCGGGTTTTGGTCTTGGTCAATCACCAACATATCACCAGAACCAGGGTGTAACGAAGTGGAGTTATTGCCTTGCCCATCGTTGCTGTACCACATCAACACACCTGAATTATAACCAGACAAAGACAAGCCAGCATCTAACCCTCTAAATGAGCGTAAATGCGCGTAGTAAGCGTTACTAGGTTTAGCTCTGTAAGCAGAAATTTTACGAAAACCGTTGTAAACTAAGTCGTTTGTTGGCTCTGCGGTATTGGTATAAATTGGCGTACCATCCGCTGTCACTTTGATGTTATCTAGTAATACCCCTTTAAGTGTTTCAAAATCGTCAGTTTGATAAACGAATGTTACGGTGACAGTTTGTCCTCGGTACGCTGAGATATCAAAATCTAGCGTAATTGGGTTAGCGCCAAAAGCAGACGACTCTCCATCCATGTAGTGAGTGACACTGGCATAATTTGGATGGTTCGATTTTGTTGTATTGCCAGCAATTGGCTGTCCATTTACCGCTACTTGAAAAATATCGTAGTTAAGCTCGATACTGTAATTTGCAAGCATAGATAACGAAATTTGACTTGCGTTAGGTAAGCTTAAGGTAAAACTTGCTTGGTTATTGAGTTTGTCGTCTTGTCCGGAGTAATAGTGATAATCCCCATCCAGAGGCGTTATAAATTCCTCTAGTTGAGCAGGCAAATTTATCTTTATTTGATTCGTAGTACCATTGTTCACCCCAATATCTGTGAGTGTTACCGTTTGTTCTGTAATCAAATCATCAAATGTGTACTCAGTTTGCTTTAACCAATTACCTGCATAATTTTGTTGTAAAAATTCAAGACTTTTAGGGGAAAACTGGGTTGGTTGCGAGCCACTTAATTGACCTAAGTAACTGCCTGAAGACATGACTGACCAAAGCGCAACGGGTTCGCCTATGTCATTGGAATTTAAATCGTATTCGTCCGGTAATCCGAGATCATGACCAAACTCATGGACAACCACGCCGATTGCAGCATCAATAGGATTAATGGTGTAGTTATAAATCTTGTAATTGGTACCTGGAATTGCCTTAGGTTGGTTGTTTTCATCAAATACGAAGAAGCGATGTGACCAAATTGCATCAGTATCTAATACGCCGCCCCCCGCTTCTTGACCTATACTTGAATGAAACAACATGACATGGTCAATAATGCCGTCAGGCTCAAGGCGGTTGCCATCACCATCTATGTCGTTCAAATCTGTTTTATCGTACTCAGCTAAGTCGATATTAAATTGAGTTACAGCTTTGCTTACAGCTTCGAACACCAACTCTTCCGGTCTTAAGTCTCGAGTATCGCCTTCTTGTTCGCCATAGTAGGCAGCATTTTGA
Organism: Pseudoalteromonas sp. GCY; assembly: GCF_016695175.1. NCBI lineage: Bacteria > Pseudomonadati > Pseudomonadota > Gammaproteobacteria > Alteromonadales > Pseudoalteromonadaceae > Pseudoalteromonas > Pseudoalteromonas sp. GCY. The sequence continues at coordinate 52,448 of NZ_CP068022.1, read as the reverse complement.
GTGGCTCTTACCCAGCCAAATACATTGCCAGATACCTTAAAGCTGCCGCCCGAGGCCGCTTGATAAAACTGGGTAGCTGATTGCAACGATTCATTGTTCGGTCCGTTATAGCCGCTATCCGAATACAATAATGACTGGTAGTGAGACGCGGGATAGCTCGAGTAGTACATATCCGTATCACCCGGGTTTAGTCGGTTCTGGTCGTTAGGCAAATCCGGGAAATCGACCAAAATAGCAAGAATTTTGGCATCATTAAGTGTTTGCGCCGTGCCCACCGCAAATTGTTTGCCTAACTTAGTATTGCCAAGGTGCACGTTTTTAATTGCATAAGGTGTTTTTATTTGGCTGGTAATGGGCTTTGTTTTGACAAATTGCTCAAGCGCAATTTTTCGCTCGTATTCACTCAGCGTACGGCCGAGCTTTTTCTCCTGCCAATAGATAACTTGATCTTTATAGAGTACCTGCGCTGACGCTGTACTTGATAGCAGTATGGACGACGCCAATACGCTTAGTTTAAAAATATTCATCTAAGAGACCCCAGTACAATTGAGCTTTAAGTTTAGCATTTTTATCGCTTTGTTCCCGTACAAGTGCTACTAAATAAAAAATCTAATTGGTGGTGAATTTTAAATTGAAATGTAATATTTCAACAATTGAAAGGTGGAAAGGTGGAATTTATATCTAATACTGTGTAGGCTAACTTTGAAATCAACTTAAAGGCAAAACAATGACTAATTTCTTTCAACTAATCGTTCTCGTGGTGGTACTGGTCTCTTCATAGAGTTCAGCGGGGAGCTATTACTTGAAAGAAATACTCAAACCCCGCAACCAGCGGGGTTTTTTTTTGATTTTAGAAATATAACAGGCACGCACAGTCAACGAGGAATGAGGTAATGGCAGAGCAATACAACGGCTCCGAGCTAGTAGTAAAAGCATTGAGCGCATTAAAAGTAAAATACATATTTGGCTATCCCGGAGGATCGGTTCTTGATCTTTATGATGCATTGTTTCAGCAATCAGATATTGAGCATATCTTGGTTAGACATGAGCAAGCAGCGACCCACATGGCAGACGGTTATGCCAGAGCTACGGGAGATGTCGGTGTCGTCCTTGCGACCAGTGGCCCTGGTGCCACTAACTGCATTACAGGGATCGCGACCGCTTATATGGATTCAATCCCAATGGTTGTACTCTCAGGGCAAGTACCTTCAAACCTAATCGGCGATGATGCGTTTCAAGAGACGGATATTGTTGGTTGTTCTCGCCCTATCGTTAAACACAGTTTTAACTGCCGCGACGCGAGAAAAATCCCAGAAGTGTTAGCTAAGGCATTTTATCTAGCCAACTCTGGTAGACCGGGACCGGTTGTGGTTGAGTTGCCAAAAGATATTTTGAACCCTGCGCTTAAATTCGATTATCAGATGCCTGAACAGATTGATATGCGTACTTACAACCCGAGTGTAAAGGGGCATTCTAAGCAGATCCGCAAAGCGGTTGAAGCCATTATTGAAGCGAAGCGTTTGGTTATCTATTCAGGTGGCGGCATTATTCTTTCGAATACCTCGGAAAAACTGACTGAGCTGGTTGAGAAACTAAACGCGCCTATCACCAATACCCTAATGGGTCTTGGCGGGATCAGTGGCACACATCCTAACTTTATTGGCATGTTAGGTATGCACGGTAGTCTTGAAGCGAATAAGGCGATGGCGAATGCCGATGTTATCTTAGCGTTAGGTGCGCGTTTTGATGACCGTGTGACCAATAACGTTAAGAAGTTTTGTCCGGATGCCAAAATTGTACACGTTGATGTGGATCCAACTTCAATTTCTAAGACCATTCAAGCGCATATTCCAGTTGTGGGCTGTTTAGATACGGTGATGGAGCAATTGCTACGCGGTATCGAAAAAAGCGAGAAGCGTATCGATCGCGCCGCACAAGAAGATTGGTGGCAAGCAATTACAACATGGCGCGCTCAGAAATGCTTGTCGTTTACTGCAGGTGTAGAAAAAATCAAGCCGCAAACGGTTATCGAAAAGCTATACCAAATGACCAGCGGTGACGCGTATGTTTGCTCAGACGTAGGACAACACCAGATGTTTGCAGCGCAGTACTATCCGTTCAAATCTCCTCGTCAATGGATCAATTCAGGCGGCCTTGGCACCATGGGGTTTGGTTTACCCGCTGCGATGGGCGTAAAAATGGCATTCCCGCAAAGCGAAGTATTGTGCGTAACTGGAGACGGCTCTATCCAAATGAATATTCAGGAGCTTTCAACCTGTTTGCAATACGGCCTTGCTGTCAAAGTCATCTCGTTAAACAACCGCTCGCTTGGTATGGTACGCCAATGGCAAGACATGATGTATGAGGGACGTCATGCGAGTTCTTACATGGAATCACTGCCTGATTTTGTTGCGCTTGCAGAGAGTTATGGTCATATCGGTATTCGGGTTGATAAGCCTGAGCAACTTGATGCGGCGCTGGAAAAAGCAATGTCGATTAAAGACCGACTTGTATTTTTAGATATTTTGGTCGATGAGTCTGAACATGTGTATCCAATGCAAATTAAGCAAGGTGCGATAGACGAGATGTGGTTGAAAAAAGGAGTAAAAGCATAATGAGAAGAATACTATCGATTTTATTAGAAAATGAACCTGGCTCTCTTTCTCGTATTGTGGGTTTATTTTCTCAGCGTGCGTACAACATTGACAGCTTAACAGTGGGTACAACCGCAGACAAAACGCTATCTCGTATCACCATCACGACCCAAGGCGATGACCGCATCGTTGAACAAATCACCAAGCAAGTTAACAAGCTGGTGGATGTGCTTAAGGTTATTGATCTAACCGATATGCAGCACATTGAAAGAGAGCTGCTACTGGTAAAAGTCTATGCTAGAGACGAAGTAACACGAGCTGCTATCAATCGTGTTGCTGAGGTGTTCCAAGCCAGCATTATAGATATGGGCAAGCAAAGTTATATATTACAGATGGTAAGCTCAGCCGACCGTCTTGAGTCTTTCTTGGATCTATTACGTCACGAAAGCGACATTATTGAACTAGTGCGCTCTGGCGCGGTAGGTATTGGCCGTGGTGACAAAGCGCTGAAAGGATAAAACCACTTACCTTTTAGCTGTCACGGTTATCTTTTTGGGCGGGTGAGCACGTTGTATTACGTACAACCCGCTTAAGTTATTTTGCATGGCGGCTTCGATTTACTCTCATTAGGTTACTGGCTATAATCTCGTTTTTATCAAGTTAGTTTATGCACATGGAACTCGAACGCTTCTGGCAGCTTGTCACCGCCCCCGATCATTCAAACGATAATGAATATTTAAAAACGCGTTTATCACCGCTAAGTTCAGAAGAAATTGCTCAGTTCGATGCATTATATACCAAAGAACTAAGAGCACTGTGGCATTGGGATAACTGGAAAGTGGCCTACGTGATTGCAGGCTGTAATAGCGAATATGACTTCTTAGATTTTTGTAATTGGATCATCAGTCGCGGCCCTGAAGCGGTAAGCGTACTCACTGCGGAACCAGACGAATTAGCTAATAAGTTTGCTATTCCGAATAAAGACGACCTGCCCTACCCGTTTATTGACGAATTAGATTTAGTTGCAGGGTTGCTTTTTGAAGAAAAAAACCAAGACGAACTCCCGTATCACAGTGTCGTGAACTTTCCGCCGCAAGGTAAAAAGTTTAAAAATAAACCAAAACAGTTAAAGGCTGAATTACCTCAACTTTTTGGCCAATATTGGCTCGGATAAGGTTTAGTTTATTGTTTTATATGATGGGTTTTAGTTGTTCTAGAGTTAGACGCTGAAACTCATTATTACCATCGCAAAATGTCACCGCTCCAGATGCCTATCAATCCTTCGCGCTAACTTACCAAAATGACTTTGCTAAAAACACTACCTCTTGTTAAGTCGTAAGCAGTGGAATACTATGTTTATTCCCTATATCGAAAACAAAAAGAATAATGATGAAAGCCCCCTCTATTTTAAAATACTTCCCTAGTTTGGCGTTAGTGATAGCCTGTCAAAGTATGGCTGTGCAGCAAAAGTTGTTGGCCGATGATGGTAAAGCAGAGGATCAGTTTGGTTATAGCGTAGCGATAGACGGCACAACTGCATTAGTTGGTGCCCATAAAGTGGATGCAAATACGAGTCAGGATACTGGTGCGGCTTACCTATACACGCTAGGTGCGTCTGGCTGGCAGCAACAAGCAAAGCTCATCGCGCAGCCTGCCAATGCAGGCGACACGCTTGGCGGCAATGTTGCCCTTAAGAATAATATTGCCATGCTTGGAGCGATAAATCGGGACGATAAAGGAGAAAATGCCGGTGCGGTGTTTGCTTTTGAGCGCACAGAAAATAGTTGGGTACAAAAACAAATTTTAACCGCCAACGATGCAAAAGCGGGTGATGCCTTTGGACAAAGCATTGCGCTCACCGAGCAATTTTTAGTGATCGGCGCACCACACAGCGATGCGCCACACAAAGACTCTGGCTCAGCGTATGTATACATGAGAGAAAACAATAGCTGGCATTTTCAGTCAAAGTTGACGGCAAGGGATGGCGCTGATGGGGACCTATTCGGAATTAGTGTGGCAATAGATGGCGATACCATTTTAGTCGGCGCAGATTTAAATGATGAAAAAGCAGAAAAAGCTGGTGCGGTTTATGTGTATCAATTCGATGGTAAAAAGTGGAATTCGCAAGCAAAACTGATGGCAAATGATGGCGGAAACACTGATATTTTTGGTGTTCGCGTAGCGATTTTTGGAGATACAGCCCTTATTTCTGCCAGAAGAGATGATATAGACGGTATAGGTAAAGATGCTGGCTCTGCTTATCTGTTTGAGAGAACAAATGATAAATGGACACAAACTCAAAAATTAGTGGCACCAGATGCCAAAGCGGATGATAGATTTGCACGCGGTGTTGCGTTAAGTAAGGACATAGCGTTTATCACCGCCATGCACCATGATGAAAAAGGTAATAACGCGGGGGCACTTTATCTATACAAAAAACAACAAGGCCAATGGCAATATGCGTCTAAGGTATTTGCCAATGATGCCGCGCCAGAAGATAGGTTTGGTTGGAATATTGCGGCTTCTAATAACACCGCCATCATCGCAGCTCCTCACCGCGATGACAAAGGAGAAGGGTCTGGTGCCGCCTATATTCTGGATTTGGTGGAAGAATAGCGATTTGTAATGTCTGAGCTTGGCTCGTTAAGCTCAGACTTTGGCTGTAAGAGTTGATTGATCGGCTCTTATTTAACAGTTGGCTTGGTATCATTCTGAATCGTTCAAGCAACTAGAAAGGCTTTAAAAAAGACATTCGGTAGTGCACTAGTTAGCCTGAGAGCGTGTTTATACGACTGTTAGCTGCCACTCGCTGTTTTATTTAGCAATGCCCTACCCAATGATCTTGCTCTGCTTGAGATTGAGATAGTTTGGTCAATATTTTCGATAAAACTGACTAATTCTTTTTGCATATTTTTGTTTGCTTTACCGAAAGAACCAGTCAAACTAGGCAATTTTTGAACGTTGTGAAGTAATGCTGTAAATCCATCTCGGCCAATCATTGCACTTTCTTCCATCGACTGAAATCCAGTAAGAAAGCTTTCTAGATCTTTCTTATAATCTTCTTCGGATGTCTGTGGGGTTTCAGTTAGCACAAATTCTATATTTGACTCTAATGATTTAATTAAAGATCGATAAATATCATTTTTTTCAGATAAAAGAGATGCGAATTTATCAATTTCTTCCGCCAAATCTACAACGATTTCTTTCCTTGATCTCGCAGACATTTGCTTTTCGGATTCTATACGTTTTGTAGATTCATTAATTTTTGGAACAAGATCGTTAGTCAGTGAGTGTCCTACTTCTGAAACCAGTTCCGTAAGAGTATTAAACTTTTCTTCAATTTCTATGTGGTGATCAAGCAAGCCCAATTCAGATTTATTCGCGGCTTCAGGGAGACTCTCTATTTTATTTAAATCATCAAATGACACCGTTGAGCAATAGTCTTTTACCGGATTTCCAAAAGGGATTGTTCCTTTATAAGCACCCTCAGCAAGATCTTTGAGTTCCTGTTTGGCCTCATTCATTTTGGTAAAATGTACTGTGTATGGTATCACCCTGTAGGAGCGTAAATCGAAAGGCAAGTCGTCAATGGACTGGGTAATTAATATCACTTTCTTCTGCAAAGAATGCGCAATACCTAATTCGTAGTAAACATTTGGATTAGAGTCTGTTAGGTCTGCCAGAATTAAGTCTGATGATTCTATACCCTGAACAATATCTTTAAGAATGCTACCTTGGCTTCTGATATCATCAGCTCGCTTCACTTCAAAGAATTGTTTTAAACCTTCTTTAATCAAATACTCATAAACCTCTTGAAGTTCTGCTGAAAATGGCATAAGCACAAAAGCTTTCTTTTTCATTAATCTTCTCCGTAGTGTCTAATTTACGTGGCAGTTAACAATTTAGTATTTAAGAGACGCGCAGTTTGTGCTGCACAATCACTTGCTGGATTTAGCGAATACCAGCTCGGTGTGTCATATTGTTTATGCTATGGCTTTACTTGAAAAAGGCTTTGTAGAGGTTCTTGCACTGCGTGCGCCTAAAGACAAAAAGCCAACTACCTCTTAATCTAGCTCTTATCAATTTTAAATATATCCATTGTGCGTTGTAGCGTATCGCTATTTAGTTTCATATCTTTAAACAATTCATTTAACGCTTTCGATGTATCTAATTCATGGTTTGCGGCTTCAAGCACTGCGGCGGTGTTTTGTGATATATCGGCGGCGACTTCTGATTGTTCGCAGGCTGCGGTGGCAACTGAGGTCGTTAGCTTTTCAACATGCGAACTGTGTTCGTTTACTCTGAGCGATACTTTACGCGTTTCTTCTACTTCGTTCATTGTATTTTGTGTGAGCAGTGTGTTTTCTCTGATTGATTTAACAACGCTTTGGCTTATTTCTGACAAGCTAAGTAACAGTGTGGAAATTTGCTCTGAAGATTGTTTACTGTTGTTTGCAAGTCCACGCACTTCGTCGGCTACCACTGCAAAGCCACGACCATGCTCGCCTGCGCGGGCTGCTTCTATTGCAGCATTGAGCGCAAGCAGGTTAGTTTGCTCGGCAACACTGCGAATTGAATCCAATATAGTATTTATCTCAGAAACCTGCTTTTCCATACTCGCAGCCATCTCATCGACGATGTTCATACTCGTCGAGAGGGTTTTCATGGTGTCTAAGTTCTTTTGATTGTCTGCAAGTAATTGCTGTGATTCGATGTTAAGTTGGTCGCTGGCATCAAGTGTATCTTGCGCGAGTTTTGCGATTTCTTGGCTGGTTGCGGCCATTTCTTCTATTGCAACCGCAATGGAAGATGCCATGCCTTGGGTTTTTTGTGCATCCTCATTGACATTAGAGGCTGCTATATGCATTTTTTCGCCAAGCTTCGTACCTACCTGTACGGACTTTGCTAAGCCAACCATCAAGTCTTTAAAAGCATAGATTGTGTTGTATATAGACTCGGAAATTTGTCCAAGCTCATCACTCGTGTTTAAGCGCATATCTAAAGTTAAGTCGCCCTCTTCTGCTACGCGTTTTAATATGCTCGTTAATTGTGAAAGCTCCGAGCGTAATGAGCGGATAAGATGAAAGTTGACGAGCGCGATAAAGCTAAGAACGACGACAAAAAGCACAAACATTAAGGTACTTTCAAATGCGATATCTGATTTGTTCTTTTTGCTACCTCTAATTGTCATTTCCCATACTGAATCGAGTTTGGTCTTGAACTTACCGATTAAACTTGTCGCTGCAGAAAACCACTCAGCACTTGAAGGTAAGCGACTAAAGTCGATTTCTCCTTGGCTTTCAAGAGTATCAAGAATTTGATTGAACGCTTTTGCCTCGCTTGAAGATAAAATAGTTTGTACGTTGCTTTGGCCTGTACCTTCGAGTGCGGTTTCTAATTGATGTAATGACATCTCTAGCTGTTGGCGATAGTACTTGATATCGTCTTTGAGGGTGTTTGACATTGCTTTTTTCGCAAGCGCACCATTGACCTTGCCACGGATCTGTCCAAGGCGCTCTTTGCTTTGTGCAATAAGGAAAGCAATAGAAAGTTCAGAAGATAGGGTTCTATCTGAGACGTAGGTTTGAATTTTTGCTGCTGTGTTTAATGAAACTTGATTAAGTTTGCTGTAGTAAGCAAAGGCATTATTGCCATTTTTTCTGTCGACCTCACCTCTTACGCGGTTCTTGTTGGCTTCAACTTCAAAAATATACGGAAGCCACTTTTGTACATTTTTATCTTTTAGAAACAGTGAAGAGTGAAGACTTTTAAGCGTTGATATTGTTTGATCGGCAATTTCACGTTGCTCGTCGACTTTTCGTTTGTTATCACTACTTGGATTACCAAGGAATCCTGCCGTTAAGCCGCGTTCTACCGCGTGGTGATGCGCTACTTTCTCAATGGCGTCGAGTAAGACGACATAGTTGATATCTTGATCGGCCGCATTGTACTGTCTCCAGTTATTCAAAACGTTTTTGCCAACTAAAAATAGTAAAAATGCAAGCAGCGAGAAAGAACTTATCATCGTGAGCTGCATAATCGAAAATTTTTTCAAAATACCCATTCGTCTCTCCGTAGCGCGAGCGTAGATTATTGTTTAATCAAGGTAACTATAGCCCAACAAAATTAAGGTGAGATATTTTGTAACAAACATCGTAATTGAATTAGCGTTTCGAGGCTGTAAGGATATGATAAATGTTACTTGAAGTAATTTTTCTGAAAACAAATAGTAATGCAGTGTTGCTACCTTCTTGTTGCTGATAATGGTATTGGCGTCAAAATTAAATAGAGGAATGTATGAAAGGATTTATCAAACTAATGTTAGTGAGCCTTGCGCTTATCTCATTGAAGTCATATGCGGTTGTATTTACGTGTAAAGGCATTGTGTACGACCTATATTCAAATGGTAATAATAGCTACGAAGTTAGGTTTGAGCGTGGGTCCGGAGTCGATCTTGAGCCTGTTATTATTTATCCAGAACAGCACTACCTTTTGGCTCCGGTTTTAGATGCTATCCGTGAAGGTGAAAAATACCGCACTGTATATCGCTTAGTTATTGAAAATAGAGATAGCGGTGATACTCGATGCCACGATGGTGAGAGTGAAAATGCCTTAATCGGTCTTACAAAAGTTATCGATTAAAAAACAAAAGGCGCCAACGGCGCCTTTAGAAATTAACCTGTAATGATCCTTAACATTCTACGAAGTGGCTCTGCCGCCCCCCATAAAAGTTGATCACCAACAGTAAATGCACTGATATATTTTTCACCCATTGTGAGCTTTCTTATCCTGCCTACAGGAATACTCAGTGTGCCAGTGACATTTACAGGAGTTAGCTCTTTTGCCGTAATATCACGCTCATTTGGAATGACGCGAACCCATTCATTATGTGCCGCTAGAATTTCCTCTATTTCTTCGACGCTTCGATTTTCACGTAACTTGATGGTGAGCGCTTGTGAATGACAGCGCATCGCGCCAATTCGTACGCACAATCCGTCGATAGGAATAGGCTGCTTTGACGAGCCAAGGATTTTGTTTGCTTCTACTTGTGCTTTCCATTCTTCTTTACTTTGACCAGACGGCATTGGAACGTCAATCCATGGAATTAAGCTGCCGGCTAACGGCACACCAAATTGATCTTGTGGTAAAGATTCATCTTTGATTTTTTCTGCCACTAGCTTATCGATTTCTAAGATGGCTGAACTTGGGTCGTCAAGTTGTGCTTTAACCGAGCTGTGGATCTCACCCATTTGAGTGATGAGTTCACGCATATTTCTTGCGCCTGCACCTGACGCCGCTTGATAGGTCATCGGGCTTACCCACTCTATTAAGTCTTGCTCGAATAAACCACCAAGCGCAAGTAGCATAAGAGAAACCGTGCAATTACCACCGACAAAGGTTTTTACACCTTGTTCAAGACCTTGTTGAATGACATCTTTGTTGACAGGGTCAAGCACAATAATACTGTCTTTTTCCATTCTCAGTGCTGAGGCTGCATCTATCCAATAGCCTTCCCAGCCCTGTTCACGCAATGAAGGATATACAGATTTGGTATAATCTCCGCCTTGGCAGGAGATGATAATATCCATTTCGCTAAGCGATTGAATATCGCTTGCGTCTTGAAGCGGCTTTGGCTCACCACCGCCTTTAACAACGGGGCCGAGTTGACCTCCTTGTGAGGTAGTAAAGAAGTGTGGATCAATGACATCAAAGTCATTTTCTTGCTGCATACGCTCCATTAGCACGGAGCCAACCATTCCACGCCAGCCGACGAGTCCTACTTTTTTCATGTTATGTGCCTTAATTCTTGATTATACGGATCATTGCGTGAGTCGTATGTCTAGATGGCTACCATAGCAAAAGAAGACGCGGTGGACTAGCTAGAAATTAGGAATTTAATAAATAAAAAACCCCGCATGGCGGGGTTTGGATACAACATGTAAAGGTTGTCCTAATTAAACGCATTTGCGTCAACAAGAACTCGGTACGAAACGAGCTATGGTTTTGTTTTTAAAGCTCTTAAATAATGTTACTGGTTAAATATGACAAGTATATTAACAACCTAGTAACCTACTGAAGTATTTGGATATATTTTTATATATAGACCAACTATACACAAAGTTACAGAACTTAGTCTATGAAATAATGAATTAGTAGGAAAAAATATCTCGAAGATTGATAAAGATCAAAAAAGCCAAGGCATGCCTTGGCTTTGGTTAAAGCTTAGTTGTTCCTTAGAACTCGTAGCTGTAGCTCAGGCTAACAGAGGTGCCGACATCTTTTTGTCGCACCACTACGTCAGATTGAGTTACTTCTTGATCTTCATTTAGCAAGTTCTTGACTTTAAATTTAACTTTAGAGTTAAAGTCAGGATACCAAGTATATACTAGGTCAAGTGAGTGGAATGGTTGCTCATAAGCATCATCTCTACCGCCGATCCCTGAAGCCAAAATACGCTCACCAAAGACGTTATACACTAATGAACCACTGTGTTGACCATCAGCCGAGTCATAGTTTAATTGCATATTAACTACATACTCTGAGTGACCCGTCATACGCTTCGTTGGGTTGGTTAAGTTACCAGCACGAGCAGGATCTATCGATACTTCAGAATCACTCAGGGTGATGTTAACTGACGTAAAGAAGCCACTCGCAAGGCCCGATAAGTCGTATAACCATTCGGCTTCGATACCGTATACTTCACCTTCCTCACCGTTTACGAAGGTTGCTGTATAGTCTTCATCACCAACGCGCAAGATAGTTTCTATTGGCGCCGTGATGTCTTTATAGAATGCCGCAACTGAGAAGTTATCGCCATTATCCATATAGTATTCAAAGCGCGCGTCATAGTTTTTCAGGTCGCTACTCTTAAGGCCAGCTACACCGAAGGTGCGGATATCGGTTAATGGGTCATAGTAGGCAACCGGTACTAACTCACGTAAGTCAGGACGTACTGTGGTTTCACCATAACCAAAACGTACTTGATAGTTACCGTCTGAAAGATACGTTAGCGATAGTGCGTTAAAGAAGTTATCTTCGTTAACTGTACCAGCTAAAATGCGCTCCTCATCGTAAATCGTTTCCATCGTTACGCGGTCGAAGATTAGACTCGATGTTGCAAGTGACACTTGTTTAAAGTCTTCGTAACGAATACCACCACTAATACGCCAGGTATTGTCAAAGAAGATATCAAACTCACCATAGCCCGCATCAATCTTTTGAGCAGCGATATAATCGTCTGCCGCTGGTGCCTGAGGTTCGTTGAAGGTCAACAAGAAAGTGTTATTGTTCAAAAACTCATCGTCAAGATAACCAGATAATGCATAGATCTCAGATTCATCAAAGTTTACTGGGATGGATATGCCACTTTTGTTATTTACAACGAAGTTACTGGTATTGTAAACACGCGCTCTATCCATAAAGTCATAACCACCTTTAAGGGTAATTTCTATGCCCTCGAAGGTTAACGGTAAGGTGACATTGCCGCTGTAAGACTTTACGTTGTCTTCCATGTCTGTAAAGGCGTACGTTATACGGTTATCATCACCGGTAACGATGGAGTTTTTATAAGAACCGTCTTGGTTATAGTTATCAATAAACTTAAAGTCGATTTCTGTTGGAATATCGGTTTGCGCTTTTGACTCTGTATACTGCCAGTCAAAGCCTACCCCCCAGTAATCGAGGAACGTGTGTTGACCAATCACTTGGTCGATATCCAACGTGCGCTCTTCGTAATCAAACTGATGTGAACGCTGTGCAGCGCCCGTTCCCGCGATTGTTCTAACGGTACTGCCGTTAGGGCTTTGTAACACGGAAAACTCTGATTCGGTTTCGTTATCTTCGAGATAAATCTTAGAATAAGTAATGCTATGCTGATCTAAGCGGTAACCGATATTGAATACACCATTTAGGCGTTCAGTCTCAGTCGTTACTTTAGATTCTTTAAGTGTCACATAACAGGAATTGGCTGTATCTTCAGCGGTCTCTAGTTTTGAAGTACAGTTTTCAGCTAATGTGTCGTCAATAACGCCCGTTGTGCGGTCGCTATAATTCCAATCGTTGTCATAGGAGCCCGCAAGCATAAAGCCTACCGTGCCGCCTAACCAATCTTCTTGGAAACTATTGCCAATGTTGGCTTTTACATCAAAGTTTGGATCTAGTGACTCTTCTTTGACTTGAATATCGCGAGGAAGTGATGACACAAAACCTTTGATCACGTCAATTGCTTGATCCGCACGTGTTAGTCCGTCTTTATCTTTGAACCCGTTTTTGTCTACAACTTCGCCGATGTCAAAGTTACCACGATATCTTACAACCGCATCTTGTAGCACTTGAGGTATACCTTCCGCGGTTCCGCTGTAGGTAAAGCCTTTATCAGAATTAAAGTTTTGGCCAATACCTACCTCAATACCCGCGGTGAACTCCGATGGTACAGACTTAGTACGGATATCGATGTTACCACCACCGAATGCAGCAGGCATTGACGGAGAATAAGCTTTTTGTACCGCTAGACTTTCAATAATGCTTGCTGGAAAAATATCGAGTGGAATAACGTTTCGGGTTAAGTCCGGGCTCGGTACTGCGGCACCATTCAGGCGAGCACTTGAGTAACGCTCACCTAGGCCACGAACATAGATAAACTTGCCGTCAACTAACGTAAGACCGGTAACACGACGTAGCGCGGATGCTGCATCACTATCACCTGTTCTAGATAGCTGCTCTGCGCCTAAGATATCCGCAACGAAGGCTTGGTTTTTACGTTCTTCAATTACCGCTGCAGCACTACCTTGCAAACGAGTACCTACCGCAACAACTTCTTCGATTGCCTGTTCTTCTTCTGCAACGCTTGGTAGAGAAGTTGCGACTGTGAGTGCCGTACTGATGGCTAAAGCAACTTTTTTAAATTTCATTTGAGTATCCATATGCAATCCTGCCAAAAATCATAAAAAAGGCGCAATGACTGCGCCTTAATTGTAATAACTAAGGTCATTACGGATAATTAGTCAGCGTTTGAAGCCTCAATTGCTTTCTTAACCCACTGATACCATTCAGAAGATGTATCATTATCAGATACCGCACCAATGTAATCAACAGTCGTGAAGAAGTTATCATTTAGGCTGCTTAGGTCGTTTGCTTCAACAGTGATAGCGGTAGAGCTTGAATTTGTTGAGAAGCCGTCAGCTGCAAGTACGTCAGCTGCACCGTTTAGAATTTGGTTAGAACCTGCGTTAACAAACCAGTCTTCTTTACCTTCACCTGCAGGTAATGGGTCAGAACCATTTTTAAAGTTTGCTGCACAAGCAAGTACAGAGCTTACGTAGTTAAGCGTATCAGCTTCAGCGTTTGCTGCTGCATCTGGGTCTTTGAATTCTAGACATTCAGTGCCATTCGAAGCTGATGATTTAACTACTAATGCGTTGTAATACATACCACGGATTGCATCGTCAAACTTCATGCCTTGTGATTCGTCATCATCACGGATAGAGTTACCATCAGTCGTTATCACAGTTACGTTTGCGAAATTAAGCGTAGATGCTGGTGCTTGGCTATAATCAGGGCCAGCTGCTTTTTCACCATCGGTTTCAAAACCGTTGTTACCCATGAAGCCTTCAGTGCCAGCAGGGATTAGTACCGCGTCGCCTTTATCATCAGCATAAGTAACGTCACGCTTTGTTTGAATCGTACCGTGTTTAACAATAATAAACTGACCTTTACCCTGCCAGCCCGCATCAACGTCGATACCATCATCTTGAGTATCTGTTACTACGATATTTTTGATGTTTGCAGCACCACCGAAGAATTCGATACCATCGTCAAAACCTTGGTGAATGTGAAGGAATTCGAAGCTTGAACCAGAACCCACAGCATTAAGTGTTAGTGAGTTTAAGTCGTCCCCAGGGCCGCCATCACGAGGACCAGAACCTGCATACCAAATGTGTGCATATTTGATTTGACCGCTGCTATCTGCGTTGTTTTTACCGCCATAGTAGCTTGTTACACCTTCAGAATCTGCATTACAAAGGTCGCCATCACGTTCTGCATCAGTACATTCGTTTGTGATACCAAAACCGTTAACCATGATACCACCCCAGTCAGCAAACTGTGGACCGATACCTGCTAGGTTAAATGCGTCAAATTCTGCTGCTGAAGTGAAACGAATTGGCTCAGCAGCAGTACCAACTGCGTTGATCTTCGCACCACGCGCGATACGAACCACTGACTCACCAGAAGTGAATGCCATTACTGCACCTGGCTCTACAGTCAGTGTTGGGCCGTTCGCCTCGATTGTACAACCTGTTGACGTGTTACAATCTTTACCGATTAAAAGTGCACCTTTAAATACGTGAGCACCGCCATTCTCAAGTTTTTTGAATGTCACATCGGCTTGTACTTCTAGTGATTTAGAAGCAAAGTCAGTGCCGTATACACAGTGTGGTGCTTGGAACGTACCTTGAACTTCAGTGCTTCCTACAGCGCGAGTTGTACAAGGGTTAGTTGTGCCAGTATCGCCACCTGTATCACCGCCTGAATCGCCATTGTTTGTTGTATTATTTGAATTGTTAGTGCTGTTATCGTTTACAGTAGGTGTAACTTCGATGTCACCACCACAACCAGTAAGTGCCATAGCAGCGACGATTGCAGAGACTCTGAAGAGGTTTTTTAGTTCCATTGCTAACTCCAATAGTAGACTTTTAAAAAATTATTTTTTTACTGTGTTTAAATGATGTGACTAAATTAATGGGGTTTTATTACACGAAGATTACACAAAATTATTGTAATTAAATCTTCATAATAAAATTGGAACTTTTAAAAATAAAAAAACCGCCCGAAGGCGGCTTTGGTGTTGCGATTATAAAATATTATAATAAAGCTTGTTTTAATGTTTCAGCATGAACTTTTTCTCGCTTCACATATTTAATCCATTGTTTAGCGAGATTTGCTGATTTTTTGTGCTTTTCAGCTTGTTCGAAGGCCAATATAGAAGCATCAAAGTTTTGCAGGTTAAACTGTGCCATTCCAAGTGCAACATAGGCGTTAGACTCAAACGTTAAATCACCTTTATTGAGAGCAAGTCGGGCGTGATCTGCGGCTTCATCATACTTTTCAAGATTTAAGTAGATCTCTGCAAGTCTCTGATCTAAATTGCCATGTTCAACTTTTTCAGTTGCAGCTAGGAAGAAAGGTAGTGACTTTTTATCTTCTCTTGCTTGAACGAACGCTTCTGCGATAAAAGTTAAGTTTTTGGCGCTGTCTTCAACGACACCAGCTTTTATTCCGCTATCGAGTGCTTCCGCTGCTTTAAAAGGCAAGGCGTTCATTAAATAGACTTGAGCAAGTTGCATATAATCAGATTTTGATTTTATAAAGCCCCTTTGCTTCGCAGTTTCAAATGTTGCAAGCTGTTTTTTCTCGGCACCAATTTCACCGTACATACCGCCAAGCTGGATCCAGTATTGTGGTTTGTCATAGAGGGTAACCATTTTCTCTAAAACATCGGCTACTTTTTTCGGCTGATTTAATGAGTAATATATCGCACGCTGAAGAACTAACCAGTTTTCTTTTGGCAGTTCACCGTCGGCTTCAACTAAATCAATCGCAGTATTTATATTGTTTATCGCATCATTATATTTTTTTAGTTGATATTGTGCTTGCGCCTTTAAAATATAAAAGTTGCTTTTTGGGGCCTGGGTATTAACTTCTTTCCACTGATCAAGGAATGATAATGTACTTTCAAAATCATTGTTTGCCATGGCCAATTGAGCCAAACTAAATGTCGTAGAAAGACGCAGGGACTCAGGAATAGATTCTTCAGCAATAACTGCTTTGAAAGATTCGATTGCCTTGTCGAGCTTGTTCTCGTTGTAATAAATAAAACCATAGAAGTTATACATCATTGCCACTTCGTAGCTATTCATACTCGAAACGCGTTCTTTCACCGAATCTAATGCGGCGAGGCCCTCTGCAACTTTACCGTCGTCTGCAAGTTTTTGCGCGCGGGCCAGTTGACTATACACTTTTTCGCGTAGCGCGGGCACACGCTTGGTTTTAGTTTCTGAGTCAGCATAAGCCGTTGCCAAATTAACATTTGGTATGACCGAAATGAGACTCGGCGCTATTAAACCTGTGCTAAATAACGCACTTATTAACGTAATTTTTTTAAACATTTTCATAATCGCAATCCTTAATGGCGGTTAGCCATTAATTTGAAATGAAATCTTATTTTGAACACCCGCAACTTCAACCGGTTCACCGTTTACTACGCGAGGTTTGTATTTAAATTTCAATGCCGCATCAAGCGCTGCTTGGTCAAAGATCGATTCCGGTTCGGCGCTTACTACAACAGGGTTTCTCACTGTGCCTTGCTTAGTTACAATAAACTCAACAATCACATACCCCTCAATTCCGCGTGATAACGCACGTCTTGGATATACCGGCGCAACTTTAACGATTGGCAGATATTCACCATCACTGGACTCAAGTGCTAAACCACCCGCCAAATCTACGTCAGCGTCCACATTGGCACTGAAATCAAAGTTGCCGCCTGTTGCGTCAAGATTGTTGTTCTGTGTTTGTGGTGCATCCATTGGTGGAGGCGGCTCTTTTGGTGTTGGTGGCTTTTGTGGCTTACGCTCTTTTTTCTCCACCGTCTCTTCTTTTTTAAGACGGACGAAATCTAGTACTTGTCCTTTTACAGGATCTGTCATTGCTCCTTCCCCTCCTTGGATAAGCGCTTGCATACCCAAGAAAAGGAAAAAGGTAACTATGCCTGCAATTACTAAAGCAATTAAGTAACGCATGGTATGTTCCTATGACTCCTGTGCTGCAATTGAAACATCAAATGCGCCAGCTGCGCGTGATGCATCCATTACTTTAATTAGCGTGTCAGTAGTTGCCTTTTTATCAGCTTGAATAACCACACTACCCTGGGGATTTTCCGCTTTAAGACGCTCAATGTTTGCTTGAACTGCACGGATGTCTACTTGACGTTTGTTAATCCAAATTTCACCGGTATCTGAAATTGCAACCAGGATATTCGCTCTTTGCTTTTTCACTGCAGTGGCCGCTTCAGGGCGGTTAACATCAATACCCGCTTCTTTAACGAAAGAGGCCGTTACAATAAAGAAGATAAGCATGATAAATACAACGTCCAGCATTGGTGTCATGTTAATTTCTTCTGCTTCTTCTTCTTGGAATACTTTTGCAAGTGGTGCTCTCATAATTCTTTCCTCACACGACCGATTAATGGTCTAGTAGCATTTTATCTTCTAACAACTCAACTTCACGCTTGGCTTTACGCTGAAGGTAGGTCGATGCAAATACACCCGAAAGCGCGCCAACCATGCCTGCCATTGTTGGGATAGTTGCTTTTGATACCCCAGATGCCATAGAGCGTGCACTGCCTGATCCGGTGATCGCCATGACATCAAATACTTCAATCATGCCAGTTACCGTACCTAGGAGTCCTAGTAAAGGACACAGTGCCACCATGACATTGATGTAAGGTAAGTTGGCGTTGAGTTTGATCCCCACGCGAGAGATAGTTGCTTGTCTTATCTGCTCTGCGTTCCAACTGTTACGCTCATTTCGAGAGTTCCAAGCTTGTAGGACTTCGTTTTTGTAGCCTCTGTATTTACCGAACACAAACATGAAGCGCTCGAGAATAAGTAGCCACATGGCGAAGGTTACGAAGCCGATGACCAGGAGAACCTGGCCACCTGTATCAAGGAATTCACGTAAAGCGTTAATTGCATCAAGCAATAAAACCACGATTACGCTCCTTTCTCGCTACGCTCTGCAATGATCCCCGCGCTCTGCTCTTGAAGAATAAGGAGCAAGTTACGAGAACGCGTGTTTAGTAGTGTGTAAAGGAATACGGTTGGGATAGCGACAACCAGACCAAGTACGGTGGTTACAAGGGCCTGAGAAATACCACCAGCCATGAGTTTAGGGTCACCTGTACCAAACAAGGTGATTGCTTGGAAGGTGTTGATCATACCGGTCACTGTACCGAGTAGACCAAGTAGAGGTGCTACGACTGAAATAATTTTGATTAAAGTCAGGTTACGAGTGATCTTTGGCATCTCACGAAGGATTGCTTCGCTTAACTTAAGTTCTAGCGTATCGTAAGCCACATTTGGGTATTGCTCTTTCACTTTCATCACACGACCTAGCGGGTTGTCGTCACGCGCAACACTATCTTTAAGCTGACGGTTGATTTTAGAACCCATCAACATGAGTGATACAAAACGCTCAATTGCAATAAGTAGTGCCAGTAAACCAACACCTAGGATCACGTAACCTACCGCGCCACCTTGGTGTACTTGTTCTTCGGTATTTGGTGCTTGTACTAGTAGACCGAGAATTGAGCCGCCTGTTGGGTCAAGGGCAAAATCGACGGAACCAGTCTTCGCACTTTGTAATTCACCCGCTGTTGAGGTGAAACGAGACGCTGGCTGACGAGTCAGTTCAGAAAGCGTTTGTGTATCGTTGTTGTAAGTCAAGTATTTACCATCAGCGATTAAGTTAAACGCACCAACGCGAAGCACTTCTTTGTTTTGCTTGGCACCACCGGCTACGATAACTTCGGTATTAAAGCGCGATACTTTACCTTGTTCTGTCATTTCACGTTGCATCTCAAACCAGACTTTTTCAATGTCTTCGATTGATGCAAGACGCGATGTTGAGCCCATCTTTTTCGCAAGCTCAGTCATGTAATCATCACGACCTTTAATTTCAGCTGATACAACTGAAGTTGCGAACTTATTCGAACTATCGCCAGCTACTTGTTGAAGCACACCGAATAGCTCTTTTAATGTACCCATACGCTTGCTAAGAGTGTCACTTAGGTTGGCCAGTTTAATTTCGTTTTCTTCGAAATTGGTTTCTAGACGTTCAGATTTAGCCAGTGCTTGGTTACGTTCACCCGTTAACGCATTCAACATTTGGATTTGGTTGTTTTGCTGCGCTTTGAACTCGGCTTCACGTTGTTTGTTTTGCGCTGTTTGTGCCGTTTGACCTTGCTCTAAGGTTTTAAGTAGCGAATCTAAATCTAATGCTTGTTCAGCATGCGCAGATGCGGTTAACGCAAGTGTTGTTGCGAAAATAGCCTGTTTAGTGAATTTTTGTACGAATTTCATAGTGGTCTCACCTATTACTCTGCAGCCTGAACTGGAAGCGTTAACATGTCAGGTGCTAACTGCTTACGTGCGATGCGAATGCCTTTATTGATTTGGCTGATGTTGGTATCTGGTAATGCGTCAAAAGCGTTACTGTCTTTGTTCCAAAAACCAGCTTGGCTGCCATCTTTTGTGACATAAAGCAGCTCAAGACGACCAATTCGTAGGAAATCTACTTCACGTTCTTGTCCATTCACGTCAAGTAAAGAGGTGTAAGCTTCGATAGTGCGACCGTAGTCAACTTCAACTTGGTAAGCTTCAAGTACGCGGCGGAACTTTTCGCTTGATGAAATATCAGCACGGTCCATCAAGTTAGTTAACTGTGTAATACGCTCAGCACGCTCTTTGGGAAGGAAAGGCACATCTAATTCAACGAACTGCTTCAGACCTGTGATCATGCGCATCATGAGAGGTGTGATTTGACGCTCGATCACCGAAACCTGATCCATAGAGGTGTTAATTGCCGCCATTTCTTCAAGTTGGTTTTTGATTTGTTTTTCTAATTGAGCGTTGTAAACAGATAGGCCATCGATTTCTTTGTTCAACGTCTTGAACTTTTGCAAACGAGACTGCATATCGTCTGCAATACCATCAATTTTCCCTTGAGACTTTAATGCAGATTCATTGATAGCTGCACTTTTGTCCATCGCTTGATTTAATTCTGTTGCTCCGGCAGAGGCCGTTGCTAGCATACCTGCTATAAGCAAGTGGTTAACGCACTTCATCGCATACACCTTATAAATTATTGCTAGTTGCTAAAAAACTGGGTGCAGTCTAATTACGAAAAATGACAACCATGTTGCGAGACTAATGCAGAAATATGACAGCTGTCATTGAAATTACATTAATCAATTAACTTATTAATTTTAATGGAATTATGCTGGTTAATAAGATGTTGCAGGTGTTTTGTGTCATAAAAGGATCACAAAAAGCCGCTTTTGTTAAGCGGCTTTTAAGCATTATTGGAATGGCGTTAGACTCTAAACTTGAGCACCATTTGTTCTAATTCGTCGAACTGTAGTTTCAATGACTTACATTCTTCAAGGGTTGCGGTTAGGTTATTGCTGCCTTGCAGGCTGAGGTCACTAATATGATGAATGTCGCTATCTAATGTTTGGATAACGGTGTTTTGCTGGTGTGTGGCGCTGGCAACTGCATGGTTAACGCCGTCTATGGCATCAATCGAATTGCTCACTTCTTGCATTTTAGTACCTGAAGCATTAGCTCTATCGGCGCTTCTTGCTGAGTCTTCTAAACTTGCTTTCATTACAGCCACAGCTGAAGCCGAACCTTGTTGTAGTTGTGCAATAGTGCTTTCGATTTCTTGCGTTGACTCTTGCGTGCGCTGTGCCAATTGCCTTACTTCATCGGCAACGACAGCGAATCCACGTCCAGCCTCACCTGCCCTGGCTGCTTCAATGGCTGCATTTAACGCCAGTAAGTTGGTTTGTTCGCTAACTCCTTTAATCACTTCAAGCACTTGCCCGATGCTGCCTGAGAGTTTATCTAACCCATCCAGCGTGTCTTGCGCTTGAGACATTTTTTGTGTTAGTGAAGCGATTTCTTCGATATTTTGAGTGAGTGAATGTTGGCTTTCAACAGAAAGCTTGTTGGCGTTACTGGCAAGTTCTGAAGCATGGGTTGCATTGTTTGAGATCTCTTGTGCACTTGAAGAAAGCTCGTTGATGGCCGTCGCGACGCTATCGGTGCGCTTTGACTGATCTGTATACATAGATAAGGTATCTTGGGTTTGTGCAACCAAACTATTCACCACGTTTTCAAGTGTCACTGTGGTATTTTTTACCTGCGTAATTGAGGCATGAATTTTATCGATAAACTGGTTGAAATAATCGGATAACTCGCCAAATTCATCTTGGTTTTCTACGACTAATCTGCGAGTAAGGTCACCTTCACCTTGGGCTATGTCTTTGATGGCCGCGTTGAGATTGTACATCGGGCGCATCAGATACTTGAGCAATAGTTGTAGCATCACCACAATCGCAATCACGCCAAGTAGCATATAGATAGCAGCCATATTTCTAAAAGAAGATACGGACGAATAGGCAATTTCTTTATTAATGACAACGCCAAGATACCAGTCGACATTTTTAATGCCTTTCATTTTTACAAATGAAACGAGCTTTTCTGTGCCATCAATTTCAAGCTCCGTGAAATCCCGATTTAATGACAGGCGTTTACCAAACAGCGCTGACATCGGCTTGTCATTCAGTTTAGTATCTGGGTGACTGAGTATTTTACCGCTTTCATCAAGTAAAAAACCGTAACCAAACCCTAAAAAGTCAATTTCATTGATAATTTCTGTGATGGTTGACATGTCAATGTCCCCCCCAGCCACACCTGCAAAACGGCCTCCTTGTTTTACCGGTACAACGGCAGAAATAGTGAATTCGTTGGTGGTAACGTCGATATAAGGTGCGGTAAATGCGGTATCTTGTTTTTGCTCCGCGAGCTTGTACCAAGGGCGGCTAGTTGCATCAAAATCAGCAGGAAGTTGAATACTTGGATCGTCTAACACAAATGTACCATCTGGCGTGCCAATAAAAACGTTTTTGAAATCCCCCGCCGTGTCTGCTGTTTTTAACCGTCTTCTTATTTGTTCAGTGGAGTCATCAGCTCTATGCCCATCAGCAATGGAGACCACGATTTCAAGTCTGTCATTGAGCCAGTTGGCGATATTTTGTGAAACCGAGCTGGAAATCTCTTGTAAAACCAAGGTAAGCCGAGCTTGAGTTTGGTCTCGCATAACGAGAAAGTTGTTTACGGTAAATAAGCCGAGCACAATCACTAACACAAGGGAGGCTGCTACGGTTACTTTGGTGGTGAACTTTAGCGCTTTAAACATCATGATCCTGTTGAACTTGTTCTTTTCTTCAGCCAAACAATAAACTCGTTGGCCGATTGTTATTAATAGATTTAGGAACTGGATTCCCTTGTAACTATTTTTATCAAAAACTCAAAGGTTTGTCTTTGATTATCGGCAGGAAATGAGAGAGGTTTAGAGTGAATGTTAAATAAAGGTGAGACTACGCTCACCTTGCGTTAAAGTAACGACGCTTGATAACGTTGCCAAGCAGTATCTAATTTAACACCTGCTGACTGCTCGAAGTATTGCCAGTCCCACGTTATGTCGTCATGTGGGTCCAACTGAGCATTGATCTCCTGAAGTAGGTCTCGGTTACTTTGCTTCGATAACCAATCGATAAAGAATGCAGTATTTTTATAGCCATCTCTATAGTTGCCACCAGGCTTTTGGGTGTCATCAGGAATATACCCAGCTTTTAGTCTAACAACATCCGCTATTCCCTCAATGATTGGCCCTATTTCCTTGTAATTATGATCATCTAGTTGATAAGCATGGGCAATTTCATGATAGAGAATACCGATAAGTTCGTCGACGGATTCTGTTTCGCTGTGCGATGTAGAAAAGTTTTCCATGTAGTTTGCGCTAATATGGATGGTTGCGCCGTTAAAGTCGCCCTCTTTATATGCAACCCCTTTTAGGTCTTCAAAGACAATATGGAGTGTTGGTAGTTTAGGTGCGCTTTCCATATCCTTATACAGCAATCTAGCCACGTTATAACTTATCTGCTCTATTACTTTGTTATCAATTTCTTGCCATGCGAAATGGTTAATTTTAGTTGTTTTGCTGAGCGAGACGGCAGGCAGGGGAAATTGACGCCATGCTAAGTCTGATTGAAACGCGATCGGTTTTAATCGTGCTGCGGCATTATCGGCGTCATTTACAAGTGCGAACGGCGCACTTGCAAATGTGGTAATAGCCGCAAGAAATATTCCTGCTTTAACCATTACTTATACTCCGACAATGAAGGCGGTCTTTGCGTTTTGGATTGACCCCATGCTTTATTAGGCTTGCTGGACATTTGATACTCCAATGTACCACCATTCATAATGTCGTTATGTGTGATGTAGCTGCGATCAAGCGGTTTTCCATTCAATTTAACGGATTTGATGTATTTGTTTTTATCACTGAAACCTTTAGCAAGGGTTTTAAACGCTTTACCGTTTGCAAGTTTCAACGTAACTTCTGGCACCTGAGGCGCACCAATCGCGTAGCTTAGGTCGCCTGGCGCAACAGGATAAAAGCCCATCGCTGAGAATATATACCAAGCAGACATCTGACCTACATCGTCATTACCTGCAAGGCCATCCGGTTTGTCTGAGCTCAAGGTATCCATGATCTGACGAATACGCTCTTGGGTTCTCCACGGTTTACCCGCATAGTTATATAAATAGGCTATATGATGGCTAGGTTCATTACCATGGGCATAGTTACCAATCAGGCCTGCAATATCTTCGTGCTCTTTGATCATCTCTTCAGAAAGGTGTGTATCAAACAGTGCATCAAGACGCGCTTCAAATTCATCGTCACCACCCATTAATTCAATCAAGCCAGCAACATCGTGCGGTACATAGAAGCTATATTGCTTAGCGTTACCTTCCGTGTAAGGGCCCATGTATTTTGCTTCAAATGGGTCAAATTCGGGATCCCAGTTTCCTTTTGAATCTAACCCTTGCATGTAACCGGTTTCTTTATTGAACACATTTTTATAGCTCATCGCGCGGCGATAATAGTCTTTCGCTTTGCTGGTATTACCCATCGCTTCATACATTTTTGCAATGGCAAAATCATCGTAAGCATATTCAAGTGTGATAGAAATAGACTCAGGAAGTACGTCCATTGGTACATAGCCAAACTTCTTGTATTCTGGGATGGCGTCATACACTGGGTTGTTAGCCGTGTTTTCAATTGCTTCTACTGCTAAATCAATATCGTAATCTCTGATCCCCTTTAAATATGCATCAGCAATGACTGAAACCGCATGATAACCAATCATGGTCCATGTCTCGTGGGCATGGAACGACCAAATAGGTAACATTTTTTCATAGCTTTGCTGATAATGTACCAGCATAGATTGGATCATGCCGGATACGCGGTCTGGGTCGATATAAGTGAGTAATGGATGTAATGCACGATAGGTATCCCACAACGAGAATAAGGTATAGTGCTCAAAACCTTTGCCGTCATGAATTTCACCATCAACGCCTCGATACTGACCGTTGACATCTTGGTAGATATTTGGTGCTTGTAGCGCGTGATAAAGCGCAGTGTAGAACTGACGTTTTTGCGCTTTTGTGCCTTCCACGTCGACTTTATCTAGGTAATTCGCCCATTGTGACTTGGCATTTGCTCTAACGTTATCAAAATCCCAATTTGGTACTTCAGTCTTTAGATTCTCTAATGCATTCTTGCGGCTAACTGCGGAAAGTCCAACCTTAACCAACAGCGGCGCTTCATCTAGATTATCAAAACTTGCGACAAACTTTACGGCTTTACCTGCTGTCATTTTCACTGCGGTATTCTCAATCGTAGAGTGTTTGCTGTCTTTTCCTAAGCAATTCATACAACGATAACGATTGTTGTCTAGATTATAAAACTGATAGTCATCAATGGGTTTTGAGAATTCGATGGCAAAATACATTTGGCGGTTACGCGCCCAGCCATTAGTAGCGCGGTAAGCAACGAGCGTGGTGTCGTTTATTTTGCGGATGTCGCTCCAAATCACTTTGTTCTCAAAGTTATAGATTGCTGAGGTCAAATCAAGTAATACATGGCCTTGTTTTGCTTTGTTGAAGCTGTATTTATGCATACCCACTCGCGTGGTTGCTGTGACTTCGGCTTTAACTCCATAGTCGAGTAAGTCAACACCGTAATAGCCAGGTTCAGACCATTCCTGGTCATGAGTAAAGCGCGAGCGATAACCTATGTCTGGATTTTCAGCGGTACCAGCATCAAGCTTTACCTCGCCTGTCATTGGCATGATCAGTAAATCGCCAAGATCTGAGTGGCCAGTGCCAGAGAAATGCGTGTGGGAGAAACCAACAATAGTATGGTCGTCATAGTGATAACCAGCGCAGCGCTTGTAGATTTCTGGTTGAGGGGAAACACCGCGCATGGGGTTATCTGTATCTGGGCTTAATTGCACCATACCAAATGGCACGACTGCGCCTGGGAAGGTGTGGCCATCACCGCCAGTACCAATGAAGGTATCGACCCACTGTGTATTTGATTCAGTGGCGTGAACTGTTGCGCTTAACAACGCACTTTGTGTGACTGCCAACGCCCAAGTTTTAGCTCGCATTACTCTCTCCTAGTTTTTGTTTTGAATTGGAGCGTTCCAATTTTATTTTATAATACCCTTTATGAATACGTATTCAATACTCTGCGACGAAAAAATTATGCAATAAAAAAGGCGAGCTATGCTCGCCTTGTAAACTTTCGTTAACTTAATTCAATTTTGCTTGCCACTTTTGCGACAGCTGAACAACGTTCAAGCCGTACCATGCGATGTAGACATAACAAAGCAATGGCACGATAAAGCTGATCTGAATATGGAATTTATCTGCAACAACGCCTTGAATGAGTGGCACAATAGCACCACCGACAATCGCCAAGCACAGCCAGCCAGAGCCTTTACTGGTTAATGAACTCAAACCTTCAATCGCCATTGAGAAGATAGTCGGGAACATGATTGAGTTAAACAAGCCAATCGCGAGCACGGCAATCATCGCAATGTTGCCACTGGTGCTCATGGTCAATGCCAACAGCAGTATAATAACGACGGCGTTGAAAGCGACCGCTTTTGAAGGCGCAATGGTTTTAAGGGCTGCAGAGCCGATAAAGCGCCCTACCATAGCACCACCCCAGTAGTAACCGATAAGTTTTGCCGCTGCATGCTCTTCAAGCCCTGCGATTTCAGGTTCTGCAAAGTAATTTACAAGGAAACTCCCAATCGCAACTTCTGCACCGACATAGCAGAAAATAGCTACTACGCCCATCACTAGGTGTGGCGCGTCAATTAGGTTATGGTGTTTCGCTTTACAATCGACAGCTTCAGTATGCTCAGCGATGACGGGCAACTTTAAAAACGCGAATACAACGGCGATAGTCAATAGCGCAGCTGCCAAAATTAGATAAGGTACCTTTACGCCTTCTGCGCTTGCTGCAGCTTCAACGGTTAACGTACCTGCAGAGCCAAACAATAAAAAGCCACCCACGATAGGACCAATAGTGGTACCCAGTGAATTAAGCGCTTGCGCTAGGTTTAAACGACTTGATGCAGTGCGAGGATGACCGAGTGCTGCAACATAAGGATTCGCTGATACCTGCAAAACAGTGATGCCAGATGCAAGCACAAAAAGGGCTGAGAGAAAGATCCAATATTCGTGAACAACAACGGCAGGATAAAACATAATGCAACCAATTGATGCCACTATTAAGCCCGTTAATACACCATTTTTATAGCCAAAGCGTTTGACCAAGTATCCTGCAGGTAAAGAAACTATAAAATAGGCACTAAAAAAGCAAAACTGGATTAGCATTGCTTCTGTGTAGTTAAGGTCAAAAACGCCTTTTAGTCTTGGGATGAGTACATCGTTTAAAACGGTGATAAATCCCCAAAGGAAAAAAAGCGTTGTCATTGCAATAAGCGGAAGTCGATAATTATTATTCTCGGTATTCCCGCTTGTGACGAAGGTTTGATTTGTATTTATTTCGCTCACAAGTGATACTCCAGTCTGTTTTCACCTTGATTCTACACACTGTTACATGAAAATCACAAATGTTTTATTGGATCGTTCCATGTTTTATCTGCTAAAGTAACGGAAATGTTCAGCAGTAGGTTAAAAGTTAGATGAATTTTAGAACAACGCAATTTTTAGAAGCACACATTAAAAAGACGCTCAGCTTTTACGCACCAAATTGCGTGGATGAACGTGGTGGCTTTAATCACTTCTTCAAGGATAATGGCGAGATTTATGATGCGAATACGCGTCACTTAGTATCAAGTACCCGCTTTGTCTTTAACTATGCTATGGCCTATGACTATTTTAAAGAGCCAACTGACTTAGACAAGGTTAAGCATGGTATCGATTATTTAGAAACCGTCCATAGGCAGGCAAATGGCGGCTATGCGTGGTTGCTTGAAGGCGGAAATATCGTAGATGGTACTAACCATTGTTATGGCCTCGCCTTTGTTTTGTTGGCTCATGCTAGTGCATTGAAGGTTGGCTTATCAGACAGCAAGTCTGCAATCGAGCGAGTATGGCAGCTGCTAGAAGATAAATACTTCGAGCCAGAGTTTGGGCTCTATAAAGACGAATTCGATGCAGACTTTAATCAGGCAGATAAGTACCGAGGTCAAAATGCCAATATGCATACCTGCGAAGCGCTAATAGCTTGCTTTGAAGCAACGCAGGATGAAAAATTTTTACAGCGTGCATATTTACTTGCCGACAATATGGTAAATCGTCAAGCCGCTAAGGCAGAAGGGCTGATTTGGGAGCACTATGATAGTCAATGGCAAGTCGACCTTGAGTATAACAAAGACGATCCCAAACACTTATTCAGACCGTGGGGATTTCAGCCTGGTCATCAAACTGAGTGGTCAAAATTATTATTGTTGATTAACCGCTACATGCCAAAGTCATGGCTTGTGGAAAAAGCCGTGCTCTTGTTTGATGAGTCATTAAAAGTAGCTTGGGATAGTGAATTCGGGGGGATTTGCTACGGTTTTGCGCCGGATAAGTCTATTTGCGACGATGACAAGTACTTTTGGGTTCAGGCTGAGTCATTCGCTGCGGCGGCGCTACTAGCACTTGAAACTGGTGATGAAAAGTATTGGCAGTGGTACGACAGAATTTGGCAATATGCTTGGGATAACTTCGTCGACCATGAATACGGTGCTTGGTATCGTATTTTGAATAACAAGAACGAAAAGTACAGTGATGAAAAAAGCCCTGCGGGCAAGACCGATTACCACACCATGGGCGCGTGTTACGAAGTCCTGCGTTCAATGAAGTTAAAAGGCGAATAACATGGCACTTGTTTGTTTTGGTGAGGCGTTGATAGATTTTTTATCGGATGGCAAAACACCAGAATCATTTACTAAATATGCAGGCGGAGCGCCTGCAAACGTTGCGGTAGCTGCGGCAAAGCAAGGCGTTGATGCGTATTTTTGCGGCATGTTAGGCAATGACATGTTCGGCCAGTTTTTAGCTGAAGAGTTACAGGCTAATGGCGTAAATACCCGTTACCTTGAGTATACAGATAAAGCCAAAACGGCATTGGCATTTGTTTCTCTTGATAAACAAGGTGAAAGGAGTTTTAGTTTTTATCGGCCACCAGCGGCGGATTTGTTGTTCAGACAAACACATTTTTCTGAGGATATGTTTACTGAGCATTCTGTATTACATATATGCAGTAACAGTCTTACTGAAGAGAATATCTATAAAACCACGGTTTGTGCGCTTGAGCGCGCGCGGGCTAACAACATGCTTGTTAGTTTTGATATGAACCTCAGGCTGAACCTGTGGAGCTCGACAGCGCATATTCTTGATAGAATTTGGCATTGTATCGCGCTAAGTGATGTCGTTAAACTCTCACGCGAAGAGTTGGAATATCTAAACAAGAATAGTCATGCAGGCAAAACCGAAGCGCAAACCATAGCCGCTATCATGGACAAGCAAACTCAATTGTTACTGATAACGGACGGTGCAAACCCCGTTGAGATTTACCTATCCTGTGATAGCGCAAAAGTCGCTGCGCCAAATGTAGTTGCAGTTGATACAACTGCTGCGGGAGATGCGTTTGTTGGGGGGTTACTTGCTGAGATCATTCGAAAGTTTAAACCTACCCGAGATGCTGAGTTTGACATCGCACTGGATGATGCAAGAGACTTAGTCGCGTACGCTGCGAAATGTGGTGCGTTCGCCGTTCAACGCTACGGTGCATTTGCCTCTTTGCCGTCTAAAGGTGATATTGGCGAATAGCAGCCTTTTTTTAGGATAGATGCGCGCCCTATCGCAAAGCATTTATCCTAGTCCCTGTATTTTTAGTCGCTGTCTTTATGGGGCCATTTTACAATATGTGCTTCAAAATCAGATTCTAAATCCACCTCAAGCTCAGAGGTAGCCTTACCAAAAATACTAATTCCTGCATCTATCATAGCTTGTTTAGACCCATTGTTTCTAAGTGGATGCCAGCTTGCCAGGCCCCTGCCCTCATGAAGTCGTCGATAACTACAACTGCTTGGCATGAAAAAGATATCTTTGAGGTTCTCTTTAGTTAGCTGTACGCAAGAGGGTACTAGAATTTGCCTTTCGCTATAGCGACTACAACCACAGCTATTTTTATCGTTATATTGGCAAACAACATCGGTGTAGAGTAACTCTTCACCTTCGCGTAAAAAGTCGGTGCTCTCGAATGACTCATCTTCTTCATCACTGTCGATAAAAGAGTGTAAACAGCATTTACCACAGCCATCACAAATCGCTTCCCACTCATCCCTAGTCATCTCTTCGAGTGTTTTTTCTTGCCAAAAGCTCATTACTTTGCCCCTTCATTATGCTTTTTTGCATCATATTTGATTTGCGACGTTGGGATAGATCACATCAAACAAGCGGCATATTCTATAGGATAGTTGAACGTAATTCAAAATTGGCGAACTATTTATGGCTGACTATGATTAAAGTACTATTTTAATTTCATAATCTTCGGCGAGAGCGTCATTTGTTTGTGATTATGGAACGTAGCGAGGGTGATTGATTGGAACAAAGGCGAGTCTTCCTCTTTTTTGTGCTCCTGTTGTCTCAGTGTAATCAAGTGATAGCTGCAGGCAAAGAAGCGTTGCAACTAGAGTATGTGGCTTCAAATGCTAGGATTGTCGACGTAATAAATAACCCCAGTGTTAATTGGCAAACTATCGATGATAAAGTGCTGAACTTAGGCTATTCCAATTTAACCTACTGGGTACGGACCTCGTTTATTACTGATGAAAAAGCAGGGCCTTATCTACTGGAGATAGTGTATCCGGTACTGGATCACCTCGACGTTTACATGCTGCAAGATGGCAATATATTCGTTCACCAGCAATTAGGAGACAAGCAACCTTTTGATGACCGCCCTTTTGAGCATGAACATTTTATTATACCACTTCCAAACAGCACACATGGGCAGGTAGCGCTATATATTAAAGTTCGCTCATCCAGTGCACTTCAACTTCCAGTGGTACTTTGGACAAACCATGACTTTTTGATAAACGACCAAGTTTTTCGTATCGTGATGGGGATCTATTTTGGTTTGATGGGGATAATGGCGGCTTACAATGTGCTTCTCTATTTTACCATTCGGGAATCCACGTTATTTTACTATGTTCTGTACGTTATTTGTTTAGCGCTATTTTCCGCTTGTTTATCTGGTTTCGCCTTTCGATACCTTTGGCCAAATAGTCTTTGGTGGAACGACCAAGCGATCTTGTTCTTTCTCATCAGCTCGGTGTTAACCGGCACTTACTTTGTTATGACATTACTAGAGATTGGTATTTCTGACAAGTGGCTCTACCTAGGTTGTCGCTTAATCTTGGGATTAGGGTTGGTGCTCTTGTTTACTTCTGTATTTTTCAGCTATGCAGTGATGATAAAACTAACAATAGCTTATGCCGTGTCAGCTTGTATCTGGGGCGTTTTCTGCCGTATTTTGCGTTTGTCCGGGAAAAGTCGACTAGCGACATACTATTCGATTGCTTGGAGCTCAGTATTAATTGGCGGGATCATTCTTGCGCTAAATAAATTAGATTTAATCAGCCAAACTTGGTTTACCGAAAATGCGCTATTGATAGGTACTGCTATTGAAGTTGCCTGTTTATCGATAGCAATAGGTGAAAAACTCAATACTGAGAAAAACAAACGCTTTCAAGCGCAATTAACGGCGTTTAATGAAATCCAAAAAGTCAATTCTCAATTAGAGGAGACTGTCGCCATACGAACTCAAGCGCTACAGGAAGCAAACGATAGACTGGAGCTTGCGAGTCGTACCGATGCTCTGACCGGCGTTGCCAATAGGCGAGCGTTAGACGAAGCTTTGAATAGTGAGTGCTCAAGAGCAAAGCGTTTTGAACACCCTATTAGCGTCATTATGATTGACATCGACTTTTTTAAGAAGGTTAACGATACTTATGGTCACGAAGTTGGAGACAATTGTTTAATACACGTCGGACGTATACTTTCCAATTGTGCTACGAGAGCGGGAGACTTTGTCGCCCGATATGGTGGCGAAGAGTTTTGTATTGTACTGGCACAAACCGATGGCTCGCAGGCTTTTAACCTCGCAGAGAAAATAAGAATGACGTGTGAGACTAGCCCGTTGGTAAGTGAAAGCTATCGTATAGAATTGACATTAAGTGCGGGGTTACATACTCAGACTAAGCCACCTTACAACGGCAAAGAATTGGTCGCCTCGGCAGATCGGGCGCTTTATTTTGCCAAGCGTAATGGTCGTAATCAAGTGGCAAGCTCAGGTGAATTATAAAGTGAATTGTCAGTTGGTATTCGGCTGTAAATGAATTAGTGTATTAAGCTAAGACACCATAGAAAAGAATGTAAGATGAAGACTCTTCACAGAATCGCTATTTTATTGGCTTTACTCATTGGTGCAATTGCGGCTTATAGCTATAGCAGCCAAACTGGGATGTTCATATTTGTGGTGTTGGGTGTGGCACTTGAAATTGCATTTTGGCTTAAGTTAATACCGCGACGAAAAATTAAAACGTGAGAGCGAAAACATACTTTTGTATATCAGCTAAAAGCGGGCGCTTTAGTTAACGGAAGCTTGATCTCCATGTTCAGGCCGCCTAATAAACTATTAAAAGATTCAATTTGTCCACTGTGGGCTTCTACCACTTTTTTGCACATCGCAAGGCCCATGCCCTTGGATTTTCCCGAATTGGTTCTTGCAGATTGTGATTTGTAAAGCGGGTCGAATAGCTGTTGGTGCGCCTCATAGGATAGCTGAGTGCCTGAGTCTTCAATGCGTATGATTAAGTTGCTGTCTACGCAAAAGAAACTCATCTTTACTTGGACCTTATCTCCACCATGCTTAATCGCATTACCTAAGATCTCGAGAACGCAGTTAGTTATCGCGTCTAGGTCGATGGTTATCTTTTCTGTACCAGATATTTGATAGTTAACCTCTAGTTGCTCCTTATTATCCTTAAATAAACCCGCGGCCTGAGTATGTACTTGATTTACCAGCTTGCAGATTGTGAAGTCTCTTAGGTTAAGCATAGTTGCTAACTTTTCATTGTCAGTGACCAGCATCAATTGATTAATAAAGTGATTTAGCTCGTCAATTTTATCCATGAGTTTGCCGTAGCTTTCCTGAACATTCTCAACGATATTGTACTGTAGAGATTCAACCTGTACCTTCATAACCGTTAGTGGTGTGCGCAGCTCATGAGAGAGATCGGTAAATAAACGTTGCTCTTTCTTTTCTAATGCCTGCTGATTTTGACGGTTGAACTGTTTCTCTGTTTGTACTGTATTTGCCAACGCATTCACCTGTGTTTGTAGTGTTGATAACAGGTTGTTTTGGGCTGACTTATTCTGCTGTGCAAGTGCCAGTGTAAACAACATGACCTCAATTAAGTAGCCAAATTTAATCGCGCTTGATATATGCTGAACATTGATAAACCCCGCATACATAGTCCCACCGATAGCAATGAAGTTTACAAAGGTTACATGGTTTAGCAGACTGAGGGAAAAAGTCACAGAGCCAGGAGCGCTCTGTTTTAAAGACCAATAGCTGGTATAAAGAAATAGCGGGATGATACTCAAGCTTAATACTAGGTTGTAGTGAACCGATTTTGAATAGATTGCCACTGGGATAAGCAGCAGGTAACCTGCTAAAAATCCATTGTATAAAAGGTGTAAGGTTTCGTTTCGATGCTTTAATTGCAGAAATTGTTTTATGAAAAGAAGGTGGAACACTGGTACAAAGGTCATCAAACAGGCTGAGAATAAGGTGGCAAATTTACCTTGTGAAGGCCAGAAATATTGAAATGTGAATCCAGACATGTCCAACACAATAAGCAAAAACAATAGAGTCCAAAGACAATAGTAAGCGTTGGTCGCATTGGCATTAAAGTAAAAGTTAACCAATACAATAACAAACACGGCGGCTATGATCCCGCTTAGCGCAGCATTGGTGACCGTGCTGGTAAGAACATCACTGTTTAGCTCACTATCATTGATTAGTCTAAGGTCGGCGGGGGCATTCGCAAAAGTTTGATAGCGGACAATAAGACTTGCCCCTTCTAAGTGCTCTCTTGATATTGGCAGATATAATTGAGGTGCCACCACCTTCCTAATATTAAACGCGGTATTCAGAGTGTGTTGCGTTAAAAATGAGATCTCACCGTTGTTAATCAAAGCAACATTTAGCCAAGGCAATCTAGCAAAGCCAAATGCGATGTAATTTCTGCCCTCGGATACAAGCATATTTGGTGTGATCATTGCCCACTGATAAGACTCATTCTTAAGCTCAGGTGCTTGGCTTGAAAGTACTTCTACAATCGATTGGCTTTCGCGCTCATTTATGTCGAGTGTTGAAGATAATTGCGCAGCATCGACTTCTCCAAAGTGGATTGTTAATGGTTCACTTACTCTATGCTCGGCACTAGGCGTAAAGTCAACTGCACCAGCCGCCATAGAAAAAAGCATAAAAAATAACGAGAAAAGTCTTAACATAGTGATATAAGGCACAATAATTATAGCTAAATCCTACTTTAAAATAGTGAAGCAAATGTGGATCAAATTTGGAGAAGTAAAAAAATGTAAATGCATTAAATAACTAATAATTAGTAAAAACAGTATATTACTACTATTAGTTACCATTGTTTCAAAAAATGCGATTAGAAAATGAGCATACGTGTCTAGTTATATAAAACTGAAATATAACTGTAACAATTGAGTGGTTAAATGCGCGACTGAAATAAAAGTGTAATGAATAAACATTACTTACTCTAAGAGCGAAACTATGGTTAATCAATCTCAGACTTCAGCATCAGCTAAACTTTTCAACTGGCTGTCAATCGTATTACTTGTTTACTTAGTCTTAGTCGCAGTTGGCACTGTGAGTGGCGGTTTTAAGTTGGCCTCAGGTGGAAGTGAAGGGGCGAAGGAAATCTTCGCATTTGCAACCAATCCAATCGTCGCCCTGCTCTTAGGGGCTTTAGCAACTGCATTGGTGCAGTCCTCATCAACGGTGACTTCTGTTATTGTTGGCCTTGTTGCTGGTGGATTACCTATTAGTATCGCAATTCCAATGGTGATGGGGGCAAATATTGGTACGACTATTACCAATACGCTCGTTTCTATCGGTCACATTCGTAGTAAAGAAGAGTTTAGAAGAGCGTTTGCCGCATCCACCGTACATGACTTCTTTAATTTATTAGCCGTTGCTATTTTCCTGCCTTTGGAAATCATGTTTGGTATGTTAGAGAAACTCGCGTCAGGATTAGCCCATGTATTTGTTGGTGATGCTGACTTATCGTTAAAGAGTTACAACTTTATAAAACCACTGGTGAAGCCTGCGGTAAGCGTGGTAAAAGATAGTGTTAGCTTCTTAGATTCGACGGCTGCAGGTATTGCCATGGTTGTTATCGGTATCATGATGATCCTGTTCGCTGTGACCTACTTAGGTAAATTACTTAAAAAGGCGTTAGTAGGTAAAGCGAAAGAACTATTACACAGTGCGATTGGCAGAGGCCCTGTTGTAGGTATAAGCTCAGGCGCTGTAGTTACAGTAATGGTACAATCGTCGTCGACAACAACGAGCTTGATGATCCCGCTCGCTGGCAGCGGCGTATTTACCACTCGTCAGATATACCCGTTCACTCTAGGTGCAAATATAGGCACTACAATTACCGCTTTGTTAGCGGCAACATCTATCACAGGTCCTGCTGCTGAAGTCGCATTAACGATTGCACTTGTACATGTTATGTTTAACGTTTTTGCTGTAGCACTTATTTACGGTTTACCATTACTGAGGGAAATCCCGCTTCGTCTAGCTGAGAAGCTAGCGGAAATTGGCGCACAGAATAAACCAGCAGCTTTAGCTTACGTATTAGGTTCATTCTTTGTATTTCCGGGACTCATTATGCTCGCAGTACGATAAATAAAACGAACAAAAAGTGCATTTAAAGCTCGGTATTGCCGAGCTTTGGCTTTTTTAGCCTTTGGCTATTAAGTCATAATTCTGTAATCTAGCTTTGAGATAATTAATATTGTCTTGTAAATAACGAAAGAAAGTAATGAGTAGCAAACCTGGTATTTTTAGTTTTAATGCAGCACAGATCACAAGTTCTATGAGGGGACAGTACCGTGCTGTTCAGCCCTATGAGAAACTTAGTCTGCAACCAGGTGAGCAAGGACTTTCTTTGGTGATAGAGTTGCCAATGGATGCACGTATTGACGACCGAGTTAATGTTGTACTAACAAAGCACGGCGAGCGAAATGCGAAGTGCGAGGTCTCTTTGGTGGTTGACCCGGAGTCTTATCTCACTAAAATTGTCGAAATTAAAGTAAAGCAATCGCTTGATGCTGGTCCTTACTTTATGCAATTGAACCTAGTGGGACTCCATGATTACCTAAAAAATGCAGCTGAGTTTGATATCATTTTGAATGAGCGAATTATCGTAAGCGAACCAGTGTCTGAAGTGATTACAACTCAGACTACTGGCTTCAAACGTATTTTTAACTCGGCGGTCAGCGCTGTATTATCTGTTTTTTAGCAACTATGTTGGTAATGAAATCTTACCCATAGAAAAAGGCAGCGCATCGCGATCACCTGAAACGGTTTCATTCGCAAGTAGGGCAAATAAAGCAGCCTCTTTGGCATCAGGGTTTATACCCAGTTGTGAGAAATCCTTGATTAAAACACGGTTATTCAAATGGCTTTCAATTCGCGCCATTAAAAACACATTATGAATTCCACCTCCGCTAACATATAGCTCTAATTCAGTTGTACCAAGCTCGTTCACAGCATTTGCGACAGTGATAGCTGTGAATTCGGTCAGTGTTGTGATGATATCTTCATGATTATAATCTTTTCCGTCCAATGCATGATGCACGAAGGTTTGATTAAATAACTCTTGTCCAGTTGATTTTGGAAGTGGCTTATTAAAGAATTCGTGTGACAGTAAGGCTTCGAGAAATGGCAATTGAATTTTGCCACTTGACGCAATCGCACCATTTTCATCGAATGGCAGCCCTAATACGTGGCGACAATATTGGTCTACTAATGTGTTTCCTGGACCGATGTCACTGCTCATACTCTGCGTTAGTGCACAATTTTTTGGTAAATAAGTAAGGTTTGAAATACCGCCGATATTGAGCAGAACCCTATCGATAGTGGTGCCTGAATATAATAGATAGTCACCATATTGCACGAGAGGAGCTCCCTCATATCCTTTGGCGATATGCTTTTGTCTAAAGTCAGCGATGGTGATGATGTTCGTTTTTGTCGCAATAATATCGGCGTCAACGATCTGCAATGTGCTATTTAATTTTTCTAAGTCTGCAAAGGCTTTATTCGGACAGTGGTAAAGTGTTTGTCCATGACTCGCTATTAAATCAACAGTGTCAGCTGCAACTTGCCACTCTGCCAAAGCATTATTGATTAGACTTGCGTACAACTCGCCGAGCCACGCATTTAATTGACATAACGTTTTAAGATTTACCTGAGATTTAGACGCATGATCACTGAGAAGCTGCTTTTGGGAAGAGTTGTATTCTACAGTGGTAAACTGTTCGACCGTTAGCTGTGTATTTTTTCCTACACCTTCAATTTTACATAACGCGATATCTAATCCATCTAATGAGGTACCGCTCATTAGTCCGAGTATATATTTGGTCTTTTTTTCCGCGATTGTGGCGAGTTTAATAATATCTGCTTTCATCTATAAAGCGCGCTCCATGATCAATGCTTTTGCCTTTTCATACTTTATGCCGGACAAGCTGCCAAATCCTTCAAGTTGTCTGAATTTATATTTAGTAAAATAGGGGCAATTTAAGCCTAGTAAAAATAACGTTTTGAGGTGAGTCGAAAAGTTAACGCCGCGTTGCGATGCAAACTGTGAAGCATCTCTTAATATATTTCGTGTCGTTTCAATATCTAATTCGTGGCTCTCTTGTGCATTGACGATCAGATGCTTACCGCTGCAGACTCCGCAATGGCCACATTGCTCTGGTGCGTGCGTGTCGCCGAAATAGCTGGCGAGCGCTTTGTGGTAGCATGAAGTCAGTTGGAAAAATTTGAGTAAATGTCTTAGCCGTGCAAGTTCGCCTTGCTCTTTAATTTGTGACTGCTGGTAGAAAGACTCAACCAGTTCATTAATGTTAACTTGTTGAGTAGGCTTTGAATAAACCGACGTATATTTAGCGACTTTTACTTCAATCAGTTGTTGGTTTTGCAAATACTCAACGACTTCTTGCGCTTTAGTCAGTGGGATGTTTTGCTCGCTTAATGCTTGATGTGAAAGCAATCCCCATTTCTTTTTGAATTCAAAACACGAGAATAGCTGAGTCAAAAACAGTTGTCGCTCGGGCGAGTACTTCGCTA
This sequence comes from Pseudoalteromonas sp. GCY, assembly GCF_016695175.1. NCBI lineage: Bacteria > Pseudomonadati > Pseudomonadota > Gammaproteobacteria > Alteromonadales > Pseudoalteromonadaceae > Pseudoalteromonas > Pseudoalteromonas sp. GCY. The sequence goes on along the minus strand of NZ_CP068022.1, from coordinate 14,181 downwards.
ATATTTTATCTTTGTCTTGGGTGAATGCGATGCTTAGTTCGGCAAAGTAACTGTAGTTTACCTGTAAGTAACCTTGAAGTTCGAGCTGGACGATAAGTGTTTTTAGTACCAATTGATTGATATTGGTTTTATAAGCGAGATTGTATTCATTGAGGTGGTAATCTGTAGTTGGATCACCGAAAAGTTCGTTAAAAAGCAGTGTTAATGACTCACGCTCTAACGCACTGGCATAAACGAAGTTCTCTAATGTGGCAATTTTTTCATTATTAATTAAAGCAACGCAATGTGCATTATCGCCATCTCTCCCTGCCCTACCCACTTCTTGGCTATATCCCTCAATAGATTTTGGCATATCATAGTGCAGTACCCAACGAACATCGGGTTTGTCTACACCCATCCCAAATGCAATAGTAGCAACAACGATAAGATTAGCTTTCGCTAGAAAGTCAGCTTGAATTTGGGCCTTTTTCTCGCTCTGCAATGATGCATGAAAAGCTTCTGCAGGAAAGCCACAAGCAGTTATCATTTTTGCTACTTCTTCTGCTTGCTTTTGCTGGGTGACATAAACGATACCTGCGCCTTTTGCCTTTTTTAAAAAGGCGAGTAAATATTCGTCTTTTTGAGATTCGCTAATATGCACCGCACTTAAGAATAGATTCTTCCGGTAAAAGCCCGTTCTAACGATATTTTGATCGGATACATCGAATTTACCCGCCATATCGCGTGCAACTTTATTTGTTGCTGTCGCGGTGAGTAATAGCACTTGGTTGATACCAAGTTCATGTCTATACTTAGCCACTTTTAGGTAATCTGGCCTGAAATTATGTCCCCACTCAGAAATACAATGTGCCTCATCAATGACAAGAAAAGAGATATTGCTTTGTGATAACAAGGTACGTGCTTTTTGGCTATTCAGCCGCTCGACTGATATAAAGAGGACTTTAAGTGCATTGCTTCGCACCGCATTTTCTATACGCAACGTTTCTTCTTTGCTCTGAGTACTATCAAGACAAGCCGTCGCAACTCCTTTACTTTGTAGGTAATCTCGTTGCTCGTGCATTAGTGCCAATAGTGGTGAAACGACTAAACACATTCCTTGCTTCATTATTGCTGGTAACTGATAACACAACGACTTGCCCGCACCAGTTGCAAAAATAGCGATTGCACTTTGGCCTTGTAGTATAAATTCTATAACTTCCGATTGCCCTGGGCGAAGTGTTGTATGCCCAAATGTGCTTTGTAGTGTTTGAAAGAGTTGGTGTTGTTGAGTCATCCTGAATCTTTTCTATATTTTTCTGAGATATTCGCTATTGTGCCATTTAAATTGGTGATCGCTTCATTGACGCGCTCAATTTCACTACGCTTAAATGCATGACGTCCAAGCATAAAATGTATAGCGTTATCGTTAACTACATAAGGGTGTAACTGAATGCTTTGATAGCCTAGCTTGTTGATATAGTAGTAGCCTGCGTCTTCATCTTCAATCAGAAAATCGACGCGGTTTTTAGCCACCATTTCTATTCGTCTGTCTAAGCTTGCGATTTCAAACAACCGCTTGTCGTACCAATCGATTTTTTTTATTTGTTTCACTTCCTCACCATAGTAGGCTCCGGGATTAGCCGTGAATGTATAACCTGCAGAAAACAACTCGATTAAGTTGCTATCGAGATCTATTTCCTTGTTAGCAAACAAGCGCATTTTTTCACGCCGATATGGCGAGGAAAAGTAAGCGATTTTTGCTCTATCAACACTAAAACTTGCGGATGGCAGGACATCAATTAAGCCCTTCTCAAGCTCGGTGATCCCACGTGCCGATGAAGGAAGTTGAATGAACTCGATACAAAACCCGGCGCGTTCAAACACTGCTCTAGTGATATCTACGTCTATGCCATAAGGACGAGTGCCATACATAACAAAAGGCGGCCAGCTAGAGCCAATGCCGATTTTTAGGGATGACTGATCCGCGCAGTCGGAAGCGTAGCTTTTTGGAAAAACTAAAACGAATAATAAAACGGATAGACGAATAAGCACAGCCAGAACTTATGACTCTTTTATGAAGTTCATTATGTCATTATGAAAGACCAAACAGAAAAAGAAAGAAGAAATTGGTGATAAAAGCCAGATAATGGGTAACTTTATGTTTATGTAGATAAAAAATGAGCTTGACTGGCAAGCTCATTAATTGGGGATGGTTAGATTAGTTAGTTACTGTCTTCCATACATCAGCGGTTCCTGGTTCTTCGCCTTGAGTCCACCACTTTGCTTCAAAGACATTACCGTTATGAATTACTCGGTCGCCACCGACATAAACTGTCGATCGATCCCAAGTAGGATATTGGGCGCCACCGTCTTTAATTGTGACATTAAATGTTGTATCAACGGCATTAACCCCGTCTGATACGGTAACTGTCACGGGGACGGTTGTGTCGGCAGTGACATTTGCAGCAGTAATAGTCGCTGAGCTACCATTTGCTACTACGCTCAGCTCGGCTGGTGCACTCCAGCTATAACTAAGCGCTGCGCCTTCAGGGTCAGTTGCTGATACATTGACGGTAGCCGAGGCCCCTTCGTTAACCGCTAGATCTGAAACCGGTGTAACGACAGGCGCTGCATTTGCACCTTCTGGGTTTACAACAACAACGATTGTTTTGGTTGTTGATAACGCGCCGTCATTGACCGTTACAGTCAAGTCGTAGCTTGTCTGTTGAGTGACTGAAGGAGCAGTTACAGCCACAGCTGCCGTGTTGTTAGCAGATAAAGCCAGCCCCGGCGCAGCAACCCATGAATAGGTTAACGGATCATTGTCTAAATCGCTTGCTTGCGCATCGACATTCACGACCTGACCTGAGGTCACATTGATTGGTCCTGAAACTCCAATAGATGGAGCACGATTAGGGATCTCACCTGCTGTAAGACCATCATACATTGCATTTAGAATGTCGCCATTATCAGCGTCAATTTCCCAACCAAATAAACCAGCTAGTTGATGAGTGTTTGCATACTGACCTTTTGCGATAACACTGCGTGGGCTATCGTAAGTGATGAGTTTACCGTTACTTCTGTTCCAAACATATGCTGCTTGTGCTTGCTCATCATAGCCCACTTCATAACCATTGACACCTGAACCACTTTGGCCTACAGCGTTCGCTGCAATTGCTTTATAATCCATAATGCCTGGTTCCCACACGCCTTCAGTGGTGGAACCTGTCAATGGGCCATTGCCCGGTGCAGTCATCGGATTACCAGGAATGGTTGCATTTGCATCTAGCACACCTTCCCAGCCACGGCCGTACATTGCAACGCCCATAACGAGCTTAGAGGGCTGCACACCTTGTTGAAGTAGCAATTGAATTGCATGGTCGCCAGTGTATGCTGGGCCTTTACGTGGCACACCATTGCCGTCAACGCCTGTACCGTTACATTCATCTGTGCTGAGATGAGAGCCACAATAGATACCGGTTTGATGACCCGTTTCATTGTTCCAAGCGCCATAGAAGTCATAGGTCATCGCAAAGATATAATCCATATACTGCTGAGCAGCTTGGTAATCTACATCTTCAATCTTGTCATAACCTGCACCTATTGCAGAAGTGAGCTCATATTGACGTCCGGTTTCAGCTTCTAACTCGTCTAACATTGCACGAAGCTCTTGCATTAGCGCCACATATGCTGGACCGTCGTTAATTGGATCGCCTAAATCTGGGTTTGGACCATCACCACCGGGGAATTCCCAATCGATATCTACACCGTCATAAAACTTCCACGTTTTAAGGAATTGTTTTACAGACGCAACGAAAGTGTCGCGGTTTGCTTTGTTTGTAAAGCCATGGAATGGATCTGATAGCGTCCAACCACCTACTGAAGGGAGAATTTTAAGGTCCGGATAACGTTGCTTTAGCGCCATTAATTGAGAATAAACACCGCGAATAGGATCCTTTGCGTCCACCCCAGGCATAGATTTTTGCACTGCTGCCCAAGGGTCGTGAATGACGACTTCGTAATCTTGAGAGTCAGCACATGCGGTTTGGAGTGCTCTCCAACTATTACCATTTTCAATGGATTTGAGTGACTCGTTAGGACCACAAATCGGAATAAAGCCATATAAAATGTGCGATAGGTTATGAGCTGGGATCTTAGTTACGTCGTAGTTACGGCCATAAATGCCCCATTCAACGAAATATGCACCCGTTACACGGCCTGGTATTGTACCGTTATTACGGTTATTAGGGTCTACATTCATAGGAAGTGGCGCTAGATGTGCACCGTCTGTGTCGGCAATGACGATTTCTTTCCCTGCGCTTCTTGCACATACGGTACCTTCACACAGTTCTAAATAAAGCTGATGGCGACCAGATTTAGTGTAGGGAAATTGTACAACTCCGCTTTTAGTACCTGGGGCAAGCGTACCTTGATTTACGAGTAGATCATCAAAGTATACTTTATAGTTATCGCCGCCTGAGCCACTCCATGCATTCCATTTGATGCTAATATCGACAACGTCTTTGGCTTTTACCAGTTGCTTGTAAGAGCCAAGCCCATCGACGTTAACTTCAACGAACGAATACTGTTGTGGCTGCCAATCTAATGTTGGTGTAGAAGGGGCTGCAAGTGCCCCGCCACTCAGTAAGGCAAGTCCTATATAGCTGGTTATTTTATTAAGTTTCATATCTTCAACCTTATTGTAGTTACATGTTGTACCCAATTAATTTGGGTTTTCTTTAAATTGCTTTCCAAACATCGGATGCGCCGGGCTCTTCTCCCTGCGTCCACCACTTGGCTTCATACATTTTCTGTTGATGCGTTACTCTGTCGCCTGCGACATAGGTAGTTGTACTATTCCAAGCTGGGTATTGGTTATTGGTGCTATCTTGAACGGTAATTGAGAAACGTGTGGTCGTGCTCGCCTTGCCATCAGTGACATTAAGTTCAGCCTGAAAGGTTTGATCAGCTGTCACTTCAGGTGTTGAGATGGAAATCGTGTCACCTTCGCCACTAAAGCTAAGCGGTGCAGGAATACTCCAAATGAATGTTAGTGGGTCATTTTGGTCATCAAACGCATGTGCATGTACTGTCGCTTGGCTATTTTCTGCGATGCTTTGGTTAGAAATTGGATTTACCGTCGGTGCGGTGTTGTCTCCACCTTTCACAATGCTAAGGTTGCTAGTGTAAGCGGCATTTGGCAAAAATACTTCGTTTGCTAATAAGGTGTTTGCATCAAACGCAATTGAACCGTCTGTTTGCTTGATACCGATGTTGACCTTATTTCCGTAATTGCTATTAAGATAATGTGCTAACTCAGCTTGCCATGTTGATACATTAGTGGAGGTTACATTGAGGTTATGGCTAATTAATTCATTACCAGATTTGTCAAAAGTCCTAAACCAAACGTTGTCACCGGCTGTAGCATCTTGCCCTTGCTTCAAGAAATAGCCGCTGCTCACCCATTCTGGTGGCGTGCCAGTTGAGGTTATTGTGATATCGGAGCAATTGTAAAATCCCTCTCCTGCGACATCAAACCGCTGCCAACGGGTATATAAAACTGCATTGCCCTCACGGCCTTGCGGTATATCTATTTCCATTTTATAGAAGCGTTTACCTTCAGGATCCACGACGAAATCAATATTTCCAAATTCATTAATGAGCTCTAAATCATTCCAAGTCAGCGGAGATGTATCGCCATCGTAGTTTGGCTTTGACAGGAAAAACTGCCAAAAACTGGGGTTATGGGGGGTTGTCGCCCTAAAGCTAATTGCAAGTTTATTTTGAGCGTTTGGCTCGACAACTGTACGCTGCCAGTGTGGTGAAACAACACTCATGCCACTTTTGTTAGGGTCGCCAGCTGAGCAAAGTGTGCCATTAGGTATATTCGCTTTTACCGCCTCTAGATTGTTGTAGTCAGCGGTATTGGTTGAAAACTCATGTTCTTGCACAAACTGAAAATGTCCAGAGTCTAGAAAAGCTGCTCGACAGGCTAGGTTTGGGATATTTGAGCCATCATCCGGCCACCAATAACCTCCTTGCGCTTGACAGATCGCCTGCCTTGCTTTGGGAAAGTCCATAAAACCATGAGCTGAAACTGCGCTTGAAAGCAAAGCTGAGGTTGCGCCAAAGAGACCAAGCGCATATTTACGGTGTAAACTATTCATGCTTATTCGCCTTTTATAAAGGGGAGCAAAGCTCCCCATTTATTATTTACAAGTTGCAAACCTTGGTATAGTCGCTACTGACTGATGGTTGCTTATTGCTCCACCATTTAGCTTCATACACTGCGTTTCCTTCAACAATTAAATCACCTTGAGCAGCATGTGTGCCCTGTGGCAAGTTCGGGTAAACCACTATTTGACTGATAGGTGTACCTTTACAGCTAGTTACCGGATCTGTAGGCCCTGTGCCAGGTGTTGCGATTGGTAGGTCGTTATATTCACTGGAAAATGCATAGCGATTACCGTCTTTTTCAACCACAAAGTTAACGGGGCCAGAAATCGGCATGTAGTACATGACTTGGGCATTGATGGTTTCGCCGGGAGCAAAAGACTTAGGCGTACCACCCCACTCGTTCACAAGCGTGATTGAGAATCGGTGGAATTCGTTTTCGAAGCCGCCAATATTATTACCCGCAGCATTTGAGCCATTTACGTCCACTGCCATACCAAGCTTTTCTTGTGCATTCCAGTTAGATTTAAAAATGGCCGATGTTGCAACAGGAACATCAAACGAAATTTTCGCGCCACTCAAATCTATCGCTGAGTTGTTGGTAAAAGCAAAAGTTGGTGCAATTGGATAGTTAGCATCTCCAGCTGGGAAATCTTTAGCAACGAATGTGACATCAACCGCCGAAGCAGGTTTTACAAAGGTCTTATTTCCTTGTTTAACAGAGTATGGCGTGCCACTTTGGTTAAACTTGTTGTAGGCTAAGCTTGTTAGCGATGAACCCATGAAATATTCATTCTTGCTCACATCATAATCGAAGTCACCAGCAAGCTCCCAGAACATGATACCGCCTAGTTCTTGGTTTATGACATAGTCGACTTTGGCGGCCATTGACTCTTCATCTTCAATGGATAAGAAAACATTCTTGGTGGCGTTCCAGAGCCAAGGAGCAACCGCTACGGAATCATAGTGGCGTGCATAAGTACCGCTAATCTGATGCTCTGGGTTGTTAACTGGGTCTAGTCCATAATCACTTAGGTAACTTCCTAACACGCCATTTTGGAGGTTTTTAACATGCCAAAGAGGGTTAGAACCTGCCGGTACTTCTAAGCCAACGTCGTTCTTGTCGTGCCACAAGTTATCGATACCCACTGCACCATTACCGCACTTGTTCTTTTCACCGCTGCCAGTTCCCGGAGGACAATCTGCTTGGTTAGGTAATGCAGCTTGCCCCCACAACCCATTTGTACCGCCTGTTACATCTCTAAAGCCGCGAGTATAATAAGGGATACCGATGTTGATGCGTCCTGCAGAGACAGAGCCTCTGAAATATTTGACCGCCCAATCGGTATTAAGGTAACCAATTCCCTCAAACTCTTTGGTGCCGTACACATTCCACTGTTTGAGCTCGGAATCTTCGCCGGTGTCGAATAGCGATGCGTTATGGCCAACGTGCTGGTTCCAAGCTCCGTGTAAGTCATAAGACATGATATTGACGTAATCTAGATACTTAGTGACTTGGAATGTCTCCATACCACGTAGAAGGTAACCAGAAGATGGTGATGCGATCGTCAATAGATAGTGAGTATTGTCTTGTTGGCCTGCTTGATCTAATGCTTCTCTCAGTTTTTTCATTAACACTTGATAAGAAGCATTCAATGCTGCTCGACGAGGGTTTGATATCGCAAAATCATCGGGGTGACCAGAGTCATTCATAGAAGATGGGTATTCATAGTCGATATCGACACCATCAAAGTTGTATTTACGGATAAATTCAACTGAACTTGCTACGAACGCATCAATACCTGCGTGATTCACGCTGCCATCTGCATTGGTCGTCATCGTATAGAAACCGCCGCTGGCAACTCGCTTACCTGTTTCGTCAAAGTAGCCACCAGTTTCAGCCCAACCGCCGACCGAGATCAAGGTTTTAACATCAGGATGCTGTTTCTTAAATTTGTTCAGCAAGTTAAAGTGACCGGTATAAGGAAGAGATGGATCCATCTCTGCACCAGCAACCCCTGGCCAAGTCATATTCGTCGCTGCATTGTTAGGAGCAGTTGGATTGCCTATTGAAACCTTGTTATTGGCATCAACGTGCGCGAAAGCATAATTGATGTGGGTGATCTTATCCCATGGAATATCATCAACTAAGTAGCTCGGTTGACCATTCTTACCTGTCCTCCAGCTGGTAAAGTAACCGATGACGCGTCTAGGGTGATCGGTACCCATTTTCTCGCGGCCATTTTCGTCGTAAATATCACAGTAGTTAGGCGATGTGTTGGGGGTCTGATAAAGACCATGCGGAACACAGCTGTTTACAACTGGCGGTGTTTCAACCACATTTGCATTGAGTATGCTCTCTGCTGTCGCACCGGTATTATCTTCAACAACAAGCTTTAATGTTACGGTGCCCAGTTGCGTTGGTGTCCAAGTATGCTGAGCTGGTGCTGTTGCACTTTCAAATGCGACTTGGTCGTTAATAAGCAGTGTTAGTTTTGCTATTGAGCCGTCTGGATCTGAACCATCAAGAACGATGTCTACAGGCTGATTAATAATCAGATTATTACCTCCGCCTAACGAAAGGTTTGCTGTAGGTAACTGATTTCCTGTCGTATTAACGATAATATTGGTTATTAATGTGTTGGACACAGCTTGCTTGTCATCTGTTGCAACTACTGAAATTGCGTGTGTTCCAGCGGTTGCTGACCAGTTAAATGAAAAATTATCACCTGTCGCTGTGGTATCAATACCAACTGACGTGCCATCTACAAAAAACTCTACCTGCGCTACTTGGCCATCGCTATCTGTTGCATTTACAGAAATGGCAACGCTGTCATTTTCATTAAAAGCGCTGCCGTCAGCTGGAAGTAAGCTCTGTACTGTGGGTGGTGCGTTAGTGACAACGCTGTCACAGTCGCCCAATTTTTTCCAATCATCCCACTGTCCAGAATGGGTAACTGGATCAGCCTGAGTCCACCATTTCGCTTCAAAAGCTTGTTGAAATTTTTGTACTTGAGCGCCGCCATTATATGCCGAATTTTGTGACCATTCAGGTAAGCCATCACAATTGTAAGCATATGAGTTAGCGCATAAAATGGCTCCGAGGAGCGAAGCCATTTGCGATAATTTAAGGGTCTTTACATGTTGTTTCATAGTTTGGTTCTCCAACCATTTATTGTATTTGGTTAACAATAACAACATAAACCTAACACATAAATTCAATATGGCAACAACATTTTTCTCTAGCTCATAACGTTAACGTAAGCGTAAATTGGAGCTTGTTTTTCATCAAAATATAACACTAAATTATTGATTAATATGCTTAGTTTTAGTTTGCTGATACATGGAAATAAAACTGTAATTATTTAATATTAAGCGATAGTTACTAGCCTACTTCTCTAAAGTTTGTATAGTTACCAGTTTGTTTCTTAAGCATATATTAAAAAGTTATTAATAAGGTTGAAGGGTAATATTAGACTTAAGACGTATTTTAACGGTTTCTTGTCGTGGCTTGCTTTTTGAACTAAGTTTAAATTAATTCATTTAGGAGATTGAACTTTGGAATTTGCTGAGCAATCAACGACTTCAAATGAAGCGATACGAGTGCTTTGTCTCGATGATGAGACGAATGTGATACGGTCGTTAAATCGCTTATTCCGTCAAAATGGAATTCACGCTGAGCTCTGTAGTGATCCACAGCAAGCCTTGACGCTGATCCGTGACTCCTCTTTTGAAGTTGTTATTAGTGATATGCGGATGCCTGAAATGGATGGCGCCACATTTTTGCATGAAGTAAAGCGTATTTGCCCAGATACGCAACGGATATTACTTACAGGATACTCTGATCTTACTTCAACAATTAAAGCTATTAATGAAAGTGGGATCCATGCATACATTCAAAAACCTTGGGATAACGATATACTCGTACATACTGTGAGAGAATGTTCTGAGAAATACAGGTTAAAGAGCTTAAATAAGAAGTTAAATGAAGAGGTAGTACAAAAAAATGCGCAACTCACAGAATTAAACGAAAATCTTGAAGGACTTGTACAAAGACGCACTGCGCAGATCCGTAAAGTATTAAGTCAATTAGAGCAAGCTAATCAAAAGGAACGCAAAGAACATCGGGCTACCGTAGAATTGCTCTATAATTTCCTGAATGCGAATCCCTTTATCGATGGTAAAAAAGCAAAGAGTATTGCCAAGTTATGCAAAATCATAGCTAAGAAGCTAGAACTTTCAAATGAAATAGCAGAAACGGCAATGATGTCTGGATATTTAGCTGAAGTAGGTTTGCTCGCAATGGATCCGGAAATTTATAAATCGCCACCCAGAAAGCTAAGCGAAGCACAAAAGAAAATTTATTACACGCATCCTTCCATTGCACAGCTTATGTTGATGCCTGCGCTGCACTTATCTGACGTATCCGAAGCGATTTACCATCAGTTTGAAAAATTTAATGGCCAAGGGATCCCAAAAGGTCTAAAAGGCAAAGACATTCCATTGGGTTCACAAATTCTTGCAGTTGCCCGAGATTATTATGACAATTTATACAGTGCAAACGGTTCCGATAAAGAGAAAGCAGATTTAGCGCTAGATCTCATTCGAACTTACAGAGGAAACTTCTACTCCCCTGAAGTTGTTGATATTTTAGAACAAGCAGTAAGCAACAACGAGCTAGGCCAAGAGCAAGTCGGTTCGGTTGATATCTTGACTACCGAAAAACTAAAGCCTGGCATGAAATTGGGTTTAGCTCTTCACAGCAATCAAGGAATTTTATTGCTACCAAAAGGCCATACCTTTACCGATAAGTCGATAGATAAACTTAAGCAGCTGGAAACACAACGCCCGATCCCCTTTCGAATTATGGTCAAGCGATAATAATAGCTTATCGGCGAGTGCGCCATCGAATACTTGTTGTCTGGTATTGTGTAGATGATAGTAAATATAGCTTTTGAGTCTTTAATTGGATCAATATTATTGAGCCGTCAAATTATAGTGGCTCGAGAATAAATGACTTGTATTCGTGCAGTATGCTCTTGAGAACACATCATACATAAAGTGAATTAACTTAGTTTATCTTCCGCGAAAACCATTTATAAAAAAAGCCCAGTAAACTGGGCTCGTTTAACCACTATACTAATCTAGTAGTTTGTTGAGTGCTTGAAGCGGGTGCTTTGGTTTTTCTCCACTAAAGCGTTTAACCTGACACCGACAAGAGAAGCCGGTCACTAATACTTCATCTTGAACCGCGTTATCAATATGATGCTGCCATGAGGATTCGTAGAGCGCTCTTGAGTTTTCTTGATTTTGCACTTCGTGGCCATAAGTTCCCGCCATGCCACAACATCCCGTATTAACCGCTTCTAAATTAGAGTTCAACTTATTAAAAATACCTTGCCAAACACTTTTAGATTCAGGCATGGCTGTTGTTTCTGTACAGTGACTTATCAACGTAAATTTTGATGGACTGATTGTCGCAGCCGTTGGAATATCGATTGTTGCAAGCCATTCATGCACTAATTGTACCTCAAAGTCCCCCCTGCTCTCTTTGAGGATATCATTATATTCATCGCGATAGCACATCACCAAAGAAGCATCCAGCCCAACTAAAGGCCTGTTATATTCACTGACAGTATTTAAAAACTCTGCGGCAGTCTTTGCAGTCGATTTAAATTCCTTTAAAAAGCCTTTAACGTGTTGTGGCTTACCGTTTGGTTTGAATGGTAATACGAGTGGATAAAACCCAAGTTTTGATATAACTTGCACAAAGTCCGATACTAGTTCTGCTTCATAGAAGCTAGTAAACGGGTCTTGAACAACAAATACCACGCTTTGTTGTTCTTCATCGCTTAACTTTTCAAAACTGCGCTCTGAATAGAAATATTTGTTCGGCACTAACTTACTAAGCTGCACCTTACTTAGCGCTGGCGAGTCAATATAGCCAATCAGCCGTTCAACGAAAAAGTTTGATATGCGATTACTTTGTAGAGCGTTAACTAAATTTGGAAACTTAGCCATGGTAGGCAGTGCACGCTCTATATTCGCAACTAAGTAGTCTTTAAGTGGACGATTATAACGGCTGTAGTAAAAGTTTAAAAACTTAGCTCGAAACGTAGGAACATCCACTTTTATTGGGCATGCCGTTGTGCACGCTTTACAGGCTAAACACTCATCCATTGATGCTTTAACTTCATGGGAAAAGTCATATTCGTTTTTCTTTCGGGTATTGAGAAAGCGCTCCCACCAAGTGGTATCATTTTCATGATTGATTAATTGCTTTTCTGCAGCAATCAAATCGACCCCTTTATTGCTTTGTAGTCGTAACCACTCTTTAAATAACCCAGCGCGTCCTTTTGGAGAGTTTCTACGATCTTTGGTTACCTTGTACGATGGGCACATTGGTGAGTTGTCATCATAGTTAAAGCAAAGTCCGTTACCATTACAATTGATTGGTGCTTCGTAGTTTACTTTTACTTCAGTTGGGATTGTACGGTCAAACCAAGCTCTTTTCTGTGCATCGACTGACACTAATTGATCGCTTGAATCCAGTGGTGTACAAATTTTTCCAGGATTTAGGCGATTGTTTTTATCAAACAAACTTTTAATTTTACGAAGTTCATTAAATAGTTGCTCACCGAAAAACTCGGGTCCATATTCACTTCGGTAACCTTTTCCATGCTCACCCCACATTAGTCCTCGGTATTTTGCAGTTAACGCTACTACTTTATCTGAGATCACACGTAGTAGTCTTTCCTGTTCGGGGTCGCACATATCAAGCGCAGGGCGCACGTGTAAAACACCGGCGTCAACATGACCAAACATGCCATAATCTAATTGGTAACTATCAAGCAACTCTCTAAATTCAATGATAAAATCAGCAAGGTTTTCAGGTGGAACGGCTGTATCTTCAGCAAAAGCAAGTGGCTTTTTATTACCTTTTGCGTTACCCAATAAGCCAACTGATTTTTTACGCATTGCATAGATCTTAAGGATATCTGCTTTATCATTGGTAAGCTGATAACCAATTACACCCGCTTCTTTATTTGCAATAAGCTGATCTAATCGTTGACATAAACTATCGACTTTAGACGAAATTTCATCTTCGGATTCACCATTAAACTCAACCATGTTAAGACCTTGCATCTCAACACCTGGTACATCTTGAATTAAGTCCGATACTGAATGCCAAATGATGTCTTCTTTGGCAAGACCTAGAACTTTACTATCTACGGTTTCGACTGATGTAGCATTAGCGGAAACTAAGAAAGGGCTGTTTCTAAGCGCTGATTCAAATGAGTCATATTTGATATTGATAAGGGTTTTATATGGCTGAATTGGCGTTAAATTAAGCTTTGCTTCGGTTACAACACTAAGCGAACCTTCAGAACCCGTAATAATTCGTGACAAATCAAAAGTAGTTAGTGAATCGTCGAATACATTTTCGAGGTCATAACCAGTTAAAAAACGGTTTAGTCTTGGAAATTTTTCTAGTATAAGTGCTCGATTGCTTCGACAGATCTCGATGACATTCGCATAAATGTGAGAAGTCTTTGAGTTTTGCTCAGCTAGTAGCTCGGCTTTATCGATTGCTAACTTCGAGGTATTTAGTTCTGTTCCATCCACTAAAAAGGTTTTAAGCCCAAGAACATGATCGCTTGTTTTGCCATAAACGAGTGAACCTTGGCCCGACGCATCAGTATTTACCATACCACCTATTGTTGCTCGGTTACTGGTGGAAAGATCTGGAGAAAAGAAATAGCCGTAAGGTCTTAGAAAGTCATTAAGCTGATCTTTGATCACACCCGCCTGAACTCGAACCCAGCCTTCTTGTTCATTGATCTCAAGAATTTCTCTCATGTGTCTCGATAGATCAATCACGATACCGGGTGTAAGTGATTGACCATTCGTACCAGTTCCTCCGCCTCTAGGGCCAAAAGTGAGAGACAAAAATGGGTCTTGTTGGGCGATTTCAAGTGCAAGTTGTACGTCTCGATTTGTTCTAGGAAATAATACTGCTTGAGGGAT